>CANGFK010000130.1 GCA_947452925.1 Chitinophagaceae bacterium
GCTTCTCTGTTGGTTTTGGTGATTTTGGTGATTTAACAGCTTTATCACGTTTCTTCCTAGCATGCGTACTGACTATCCGTACATTTTCTGCCCTCACCAACTCATTCTTCCGCATCGCCCATAAAGCATCCTTATTCTTTTTCAAGTCTTTATTCAAATCTATTATGGGGAATGGATAATCCCTACCCAGTTCGAAGTGATACAAATCGGCTTCCATTGGCGTAATCGTCCACGGCTGATGCACCAGGTGAATGGGCAATACCGCCAACTGCGGCAGCCATTTTTTAATGAAAACGCCATCGGGATCATGCTCCAATGAATTCTTAACCGGACTATAAACCCGTATCGTATTGATGCCAGTAGTACCAGCCTGCATCTGAAACTGAGGGTAATGAATGCCGGGTTCATAATCCAAAAACAATTGTGCCAGGTGATATACACCCAACCGCCAATCTTGAAACAGATGATGTGTAAGAAAAGAAACCACCATTGCCCGCATCCTGAAGTTTATCCAGCCCGTTGCTTCCAGACATTTCATGCAGGCATCAATCAATGGAACACCTGTTTCGCCGCGCTTCCAGGCTTCTAGGTGAATGTTGTTTTCAGTTCGCTCCAGCAATTCGTATCCTTTGTTGATACACTCCGTTTCGTACCTACACTCCATCTCAAACTTCTGAATAAAGTGACAATGCCACCTCAACCGTGTAATGAAGTTCTGATAAGGACGTTTATTTTTCTTTAACTGAATGGCATTCATCGTATGCTGATACACCTGCCTGACACTCACATTTCCCCAAGCGAGATAGGGCGAGAGGCGACCGCACGACTTACGGCTATCCATTGGCTTGGATATATGCTTACTATAATTGACACCCCGCTCCTCAATAAAAGAGTTCAGATACCTGTAAGCATTCTTTTCACCAGCAGGTTGCAAGGAGGAAGGATATGCTTTTAACTGACTGATAAAATCCTTATCTAAAAGAAAAGGATTGATGAACGGAATCGGATCTTTTACAGAATAGCTATTATTAATGATGGGTTGGTGCATCTTGCCAAACCACATCTTGTCCCAGTCTTTTCTGTTCTTAAGACCTCGTACAATCCCATCCCGTTGAACCTCTTTCCAAGTAATTCCTTTTTGTTTGAATAGTTCCTTCAGCGCTAAATCCCTATCGAATGTTTTCTGTATGCCACTTTCCTGGTAGCTATAGATGTTTTGTATGTTGAAGTTATTAATCAGGAAATTGAAAACAGTGATTGCTTCTTCCTGAAAAAGATGTATAGGTTGATTAGATTGTTTGAAATATTCATTCAGCTCAACCAGTGAATGATACTGAAATTGTAGATGACGCAGCGAACAATCTGGATGCGCCATGATAGATGGCTCGAAGAGGAAAATGATAAGATAAGGCAACCCGCTTTGCTCCGCTGCATCAAGCGCCTCATGGTCTTGCGAGCGCAAGTCGCGCTTTAGCCAAACGATATTGATGCTTTTGGGAGATGAAAGCATAGATGTTAGACTTATCTTTTACTGATTTTATTATGTGTGATAGTACGTTGCAAGGCACACTTGAATCTGCTGATGTCAGGATTCCTTTTCGCAAGATGCTTCTGGCTGACGCCACTGTTCACACGCTTTCTCCAAAGATTAAAACTGCTTCTTTTCAGTTCGCGGCGCATTAGTTGTATCACTTCCGCCTCAGTGATGCCGAATTGTATTTTGATGGCTTCGAAGGGTGTTCTGTCCTCCCAGGCCATTTCAATTATTCTATCTTTAGTTATTAAATCCATATTGAATAGTTTTTATATTGTTTTCCGCTTCCACTTTACAGAAACCTCCGAACCTTCCGCCATAATTACGTTATCAGGTTCTTTATTATTCAAGAATTCGAAAGACTTTCCATACATCTTACCAAAGTCACAGTTGATTTTATAATTGTTTACGCTATTAGTTTCCCACCGTGGATGATTCACTTTATACTCCTGAGTCGTAGTTTCATTAACCCTAGTGTAGCCATAATAATGTTCGAAAATATATTCCTCCATACTTCCAGCTATCATAGGTTGCTTTTTAGTTGTAGCATTTACTTTCATTGTGTTCCACTCCTCTCCTACTTTCCATTGATAAGAAATCTCCTTGTATTGCTCACTGATAATCCATTGATGCTTTGTTGGAATAGAGATATAATGCTCTTTGTACAACCAGTTTGCCATCCATGCCACAGGCTTGAAGGGAATTGTTTCATTGATAAAAACAACACCACGCTTCGTTTCGTTACCTTCTTTTCTTACCACATAAAATCGGAGGTTTATCTCTTCGAAAGTACCCAGATAAGGTATTGGCACTTTGAAGAGTCGGGTATTCTTAAACATAAAACCCACCAGACTAACATAAGCCTTCCCTTCAAAAGTATCTAGGTCAACCCCCTTGGGCAGAAAAGGCAACAAAACAGAGGGAGGAACTGCGTAATTAGCCATTATCAGGTTCTCCCAACGGGCATTTAGAAAATCCATAATTATAATTTGATGCTCCCCATTCCGCCATCCACATGCAGAATTTGTCCTGTGATCCACCCCGATTTATCAGACAATAGAAATTCAGCCATATTGGCAATGTCAGTCGCGGAACCAATCCTTTTTAATGGATGACGAAGGGCATTGGCCTCCTTCTTTTGGTCTGTATTTAAAAGTGACGCAGCAAGTGGGGTATCCGTTAGAGAGGGCGCAATACAATTAACTCGAATCTTTGGAGCGAACTCAGCAGATAAAGCCCTTGTCAATCCTTCAATTGCTCCTTTGGAAGACGCTACCAATGAATGAAAGTTGAGACCAGACTGTACCGCCACCGTAGAAAACAAAACAATAGAAGCACTGTCAGCATCTTTCAACCTAGGTAAAGCCGCCTGAATCACTTTTACAGCACCTACTACCTGCAATTGATAATCGCTGACAAAGTCTTCGGGTTTTATCCTTGCAAAAGGTTTCAGGTTAATACTTCCGGGACAATAAACAATACCATTGATGGTTTCAGGAAGAAAATCGAGTGAGAGGTTTTCATCTAGTACATTCAATTGATGAAAGCTAAGATTTGGATTTGATGAAGCTATTTCATTCTTACAAAAGGTTGCATACACTTGATGCCCACTTGCCGACAATTGGTTTGCCAACGCATTACCAATGCCCGAAGAAGCACCTACAACCAGATATTTTGCCATAGTAATTATTTTAGACAGTTACTAACAGCAATAAAATATAAAGGTTGTTTTGGTTATGAATATCTTATTAAATTGAAAATAAAAAGCCACTGACAACATTTGTAAGAATGCTATCAGTGGCTGCATATTTAATTGTAAAAGCAGAAACTATTCGTTCTCCTTTTTCTTCTTCGCTGTCTTTGGTGTCAGCATCAGGAACATCTTCTTACCTTCCAATTTAGGTAAACTTTCTGGTTGTCCGCAATCTGCTAGACGCTCAGCAAATTTAAGTAGTATCAATTCGCCACGCTCTTTAAACATGATTGCACGACCCTTAAACTGAACCCATGCCTTCACTTTATTTCCTTCTTTCAGGAATTTCTCAGCATGCTTAGATTTGAAATCAAAGTCATGATCATCCGTACCAGGTGTAAAGCGAACTTCTTTCACTTCACTCTGCTTAGCATTAGATTTCATTTCTTTTTCCTTACGCTTCTTTTCATAAAGGAATTTCTTGTAATCAATTGCCTTACAAACGGGCGGATCTGCTGTTGGAGAAATCTCTACCAGATCCAGTTCCAACTGCCTAGCGATTCTCAGTGCTTCCTGAATTGGATAGATACCTACTGTTACGTTATCGCCAACCAAACGGACTTGTAATGCCCTTATTTTTTCGTTGATTTTGTGTTCTGGTTCTTGTTGCCTGCCGAAACGAGGATTGAATCTCCCGCCCGGACCGTTATTACTTTTAAAAGGTAATGCCATTAAGCTTTTTTAATTTAATTGTGACTTGTTTGTTTATTAATATGCCAAAAAAGGTTATTCACCACTCCTTCTCTCAGCAATTTCTACGATTATATTCTCTACGAAAGTTTGCAAATCTAAGGAACCTGCGTCTCCTTTTCCTTGTCTGCGTACAGATAGTTTATTTTCTGCTACTTCCTTCTCCCCTACTACCAACATATAAGGCACGCGACTCAACTCGGCTTCACGTATTTTCTTACCAATCTTTTCTTGTCTTTCATCAATTTCTACACGCACACCTGCCTTTGCTAATATGGCTTTCACCTCATTGGCATAGTCCATAAACTTATCGCTGATTGGCAGAATCTTTACTTGCAGTGGCGCTAACCAAACAGGAAATTTACCTGCATAATGCTCTAATAAGAACCCAATAAAACGCTCATGCGTTCCCAAAGGAGCTCTGTGTATGATTAATGGGATATCGCTATCATTGTTTTGAGTAGTATATTCCAGTTTAAACTTACGACCGCTATTAAAATCTACTTGGTTTGTTGCCAATGTAAACTCCCTACCAATAATACTCCATATCTGAACGTCAATCTTTGGTCCGTAGAAAGCTGCTTCGTCTTGTACCTCGATAAAAGGCGTGCCAGTTTCAATCAAAACCTTACGCACCATTGCTTCAGTTTCTTGCCAAAACACTGGCTCGTTCACATATTTCTTTCCAAGCTTTGCTGGGTCATGCAGACTCAAACGCATCACATACTTCTCAATACCAAAGATTTTGAAATATTTGAGATACATTTCATTTACCGCCTTAAACTCTTCGAAGAATTGTTCTTTGCTGCAATAGATGTGTGCATCGTTCATGTGCAAGCAACGTACACGCATCAATCCAAACAATTCACCGCTTTGCTCATAACGGTAACAAGTACCATATTCAGCTATTCTGTAAGGCAAATCGCGATAACTCTTTGGTTCCGCAGCAAATATCTTATGGTGGTGCGGACAGTTCATTGGTTTCAGATAGTATTTTTCTCCATCCATCTCCATAGGTGGGAACATACTGTCTGCATAATAAGGTAAGTGCCCACTAGTAAGATAGATACTTTCCTTAGCAATATGTGGGGTAACTACGCGTTTATAACCACCTGCTCCCTCTGTTTCCTTTGCAAGCTTTTCTAATTCTTCTATTATAACCGTTCCATTAGGCATCCAAAGAACCAATCCTTGTCCAATTTCATCATCCATGGTATAGATGCCTAATTCTTTACCCAACTTACGATGGTCTCTTTTCTTAGCTTCTTCCAACATCAAAAGGTATTCATCCAATTCCTTTGGCGTTGGGAAAGTGATACCATAAAGCCTTGTAAGCTGTTTGTTATTTTCATCTCCTTTCCAATAAGCACCTGCAATATTGGTTAGTTTGATTGCTTTGATAGCCCCTGTTGAAGGGATATGTGGACCACGACATAAATCGGTAAAGCTCCCTTGAGAATAGAAGGTTATCTCGCCATCGGTAAGGTTTCCTAATAAATCCAATTTATATTCATCTCCTTTTTCTTCGAAGTAACTGATGGCATCAGCCTTAGATATTTCCTTACGAAGGAAACGATTGTTTTGTTTAGCCAGTTCCTGCATCTTCTTCTCCAAAACAGCCAAATCTTCCTCAGTCAGTTTACGGTCGCCTAAGTCCATGTCGTAATAGAATCCTTTATCTAAGGCAGGTCCTACCCAAAACTTAACACCTGGGAAAACGCTTTCCACTGCTTCTGCCATCAAGTGTGCAGACGAATGCCAGAAAGTATTTTTTCCTTCGTTGTCATCCCACGTAATTAATTTTAAAGAAGCATCTGTGTTTATTGGTCTGAAAGCATCCCACACCAACCCATTTACATTTGCAGCAAGCACCTTTCTCGCCAATCCTTCGCTGATAGATTTTGCTATATCAAGCGCATTTGTTCCGTTTTCATATTGCCTTACAGCACCGTCAGGAAAAGTAATATTTACCATATATCTGTTGAACCCTATTATTTAAAGTCTGCAAATGTAACAAATGAGTTGATGTATCAATATCTTTATTAAACAGACGAAACAAAAAAAACCTTTAACTATTCTTTTACGGCATCTAGATTAATTTGCACGGCTATTTCGAATATGAGATTGATTTTTACATACTTCATTTTATTATTTGCTACCGTCAGTTATTCGCAAAACATTACTGGTATCTGGAGAGGTTATTTCGTACAAAACACTTACCACCTTCGCTCCGGACAATTTGTTGAAGACAAATACAAATATGAAGTTCAGATAAATGATTTACCAAATGACGCTATCGAGGGAGTAACCTATTCCTACAAGACTACACTTTTTTATGGTAAAGCAGCTTCCCAGGGTATTTACTCCAAAAAAACAAAGACGCTTTTACTGAAGGAAACAAAGATGGTTGAGCTGAAAATAACTGACCAATCCGTTGCATGTTTGATGACTTGCTACCTCGACTACTCCAGATCGGCAGATGGAACCAAAGAAACACTCACCGGAAACTACACCAGCACCAATGAACTAAACAAATCTGAATGTGGAAGTGGTACTGTCTATCTCGAAAAAGTGACTACCACAGAGTTTGACAAAGAAGATTTCATTATCAAAAGGGAAAACGTATTAAAACACAAGCTAAATCCTGCCCTAAAAAAAACTTCTAAAGGTTTGGTATTAACAAAGCCAGGTGCTGAGGACTTTATGGTTAGTAAAGGAATAATCAAACCTTCAAAGAAAATACCTCAGGAAGACAGCACTGTAACTACACAAGTAACTCCAAAGCAAGACACAATCACTCCGCCTGAATTAAAGGAAACCGAAAAGATAGTTCCCGTGCCTGAAGTACTTACAAAGAGGGAAAATGTTTTGACTGAAACCTTTATTGTTGACAGCGAGGAAGCAAGAATTGAGTTCTATGATAACGGGCAGATAGATGGAGACACCATCAGCGTATACCACAACAACAAAAAGATTGTGAATAAGCAACGACTCACTTACACACCTATTGTGATGCAAGCGCACATTGAAAAAGATTCTGCTTACGAATTTATTGTGGTTGCTGAAAACCTTGGGGCTGTACCGCCCAATACTGCGCTAGTGATTATTACTTCGGGTACCAAACACTACGAAATAAACATTGCCTCTGACGAGCAACGTAATGCCAAAATAGTTCTGAAGTACAAAAAAGCACCAGCAAAAAGATAGATTATTGCATTTTGGATTGAGTAAAGTCCAAAGTATCTAATACTTCACCACAACTGATCATTTTCTTGGGTAGATATGGATTCTTAATATCCGGATTATTGCTCAACCAACTAGCCCCTGCTTCATTAAAAGCCATAGGACAATGTTGATGATAGATAATTTGTTTATCAAAGCGAACAGACTTTATCAAATCATACAAATTATCGCTTATAGTTTGAAATGATTTGCGCTTAGCATCCACGTTCTTCTCATTAAGCAATGCTTTCAGAGAGGCATTTATTTCTGAAATTAGTTGTGTATTTTTATCTTTTTCAGCATTAGTCCCTTGCACAGACTTAAGATCCAATGTATCAATTCCCTTTTGCATTGCCAAAGCATGTTGTTTTATGGTAGCATCATTCTCCAACACAAATGCATCTTTTATAGCGTAATATTCATTGATAAGTGCTCCTACTCCATAGTTAACAATGTCGCTGTTGTTACCTTGTGTGGTAAGTGGAGAAATTTCTGGCACCTTATTCTTGTTATTATCCTCACAAGCAATCAACACCAAAATAATAAAACTAAAAACAAGGCAAATCCTCATAAATGGCTGTTTACAAAAAGTAAAAGTAAAATAAAAAAGTATACCTAGTGTATTTTGTAATCCACAATTTGTAACAATTACAAAAAGGCTCATTGCCCTGCGTGCTATTAAACGTTGAGACATCCCTTGGTTGGATGATTAATTTGCATTTAGCATACCACCTTTTCCAAAACTATGACTACATAACGCTTTAGGAAGCCTGTTTTATATCTAGCTTGACTACATAACTCTTTAGGATGCCTGTTTTATATCTAGCTTGACATAAAAACTCTTTAGATAGTCTGTTTTATATCTAGCTTGACTAGATAACTCTTTAGGAAGTCTGTTTTATATCTAGCTTGACATAAAAACTCTTTAGGATGCCAGTTTCATATCTAGCTTGGCATAAAAAAGCTACTCCTTTCATATTCTGCTCACCAAAGCCCTCATTCCTTACAGCTTACGCCCTACATTTGCGACTCAAAAATTTAGGTATCTAATGTTGATAGGCTTTCAGAATTTAACGTTTGAATTTGGTGCAAGGGTAATTGTAGAAGACGCCACCTGGCATATAAACCCAGGAGAAAGGATTGGGTTGATTGGCTATAACGGCACAGGGAAATCGACGCTTTTGAAAGTGTTGGTCGGACAATACCTACCCTCCAAAGGCTCTGTAGAAAAAGGA
>CANGFK010000131.1 GCA_947452925.1 Chitinophagaceae bacterium
CTTTTCAACGGATTCTTCTACCGCCATGCAATTCTTTTCCAACAATGATTCGCTAAGAACTTTTTCCGTTGACACAAATTCTATAGCGACTATCATTGTACCAAATACTTATTTATTCTATTGGGGCACCTCACTTGGCAAAATAATGGCACGGCTAAAAACAGCAAATGATGCATTTTGGGGAGAAGACAATCGTCTAGAAAAAGCAAAGGCATTGGGATTTTCATCAAAAGAGATTTATACTATCGCTTCTATTGTAGAAGAGGAAACCAATATGGAAGCAGACAAAGGCAAGATTGCGAGTGTATACATCAACAGATATCATAAAGGCATGAATTTAGGTGCAGACCCAACCATTAAGTTTGCATTGAAGGATTTCTCACTTAAACGGATTCTTTTTCAGCACCTTAGTGTTAATTCACCCTACAATACTTATAGAAATAAAGGTCTTCCTCCTGGCCCCATCTGCACGCCAAGTGTGAGTAGCATCAACGCAGTATTGAATGTACCCTCTACTTCTTATTTGTATTTTGTGGCCAAGCCGGACTTTAGCGGGTACAGCAACTTCAGCAGTAATTTTGCAGAACATAGCCAATATGCTAAACAATACCAAGCGGCCTTAAATGAATATCTAGCTAAAAAACAAACTAAATACTAGTGACAAAAATAGAAAAAGCAATTATATCCTTCCCCCCTATTGCCTTTTTAATAACAAAAAGCAAGCTTACTGCAATGCCAGGTGCTAGGAGTCTGAATCTATTTGAAGTATTTATTGAGTTTCTAAAGCAGATTAAAAATGTAGGACTTGCAGAAAGGGCCGCAGCAATATCCTTTAACCTAATAATGGCTTTGCCAGCAGCTTTATTGTTTTTGTTCTCTATTATTCCTTACCTACCAGACTCCAATAGCTTCGACGTGCAAATAATGGCTCTTTTCAAAGATATTGCCCCCAACTCCAGCACCTACAACCTTATACGGGAAATATTACGTGGCTTACTAATCAAACACCAAGGTATATTTTCTTTCGGATTTATTTTACTAATGTATTACTCATCCAATGCAGTCATGGGCATTATCCGGACTTTCGATAAATCAATACAAGAAAAGAAAGTATTCTTTCTGCACAGACGTTGGCGTGCAATATTACTGACTGCTATTCTCATTTTATTAGTAATCATCTCCACAACCTTTCTCATTGGTCACAACCAGATGGAATCACTTTTAAAGAAGTTATTTCACATGAAAAAGAGAGCTGATTTACCATGGTGGGATGCAATAAGATGGATTATCCTTATCTTCTTTTTGTTTTATGTAGTTGCCTTGGTTTACAAGTTTGCACCATCAGTTCATACACGTTGGCCATTGGTAACTCCGGGTTCTGTTTTTGCGACATCGCTTACCCTCATCACAACTTTATTATTCAGCTATTGGGTTAATCACTTTGCAAGCTACAATAGGGTTTACGGATCTATTGGAACGGTATTGATAATAATGTTACTGATTAACCTTAATTCTTTAATTCTTTTAATAGGGTTTGAACTAAATGTATCAATCAACAAATTGCTAGTCCAAAAAAAGAGATAGCACTTAAAAAAGTAGGTTGATGGCATAAGAAATTAAATGTTGCTTTTGTGAAACACCAACTTTTTTCAGAAGCCCATCGCAGTAGTTGTCAATATCCTCTTCGCTTCTATAAAGTGCTTTTGCTATTTGTTTACTTGTTTTTCCATCAATCAGAAACTTTAGTATTTGCATCTCGCGCAAGGTTATCTTCAACTTCCGTCCTAAAGCATTCAGTTCAGGTGGTTTTTCAGCTATTACTTCCTCTTCCGTTTTGTGCGGAGTTGGAAGTGCAAAACCACCTTCGTTTATTATTTTCAATGCCTCCAAAAGCTCCCCCTTGGTACAGTCTTTTGTTGCGAAACCATTTACACTGTATTCCATACAAAATTCAAACACCTCTAAATTTGCATAGTAAGTCATCATTAATAATTTCTGAGTTGGATTTCTTCGACGAATCTCCATAATTGCATCCCCTTTAACATCTTGTGATAAATCATAATCGATGATAACTATATCTGGCGCATGCTCCATCAACACATTGATCAGGTCTCTTCTTTTGGGTATTTTATCTACTACCTCATAGCTACTATTCTCTAATACTTTTTCGAGGGAACTGGCAAATGCAATATCTGCATCTGCTATGATAACTGTAGATTTTATATCTTGTTTCATGGAATGTATTTCTTTAAATACGTAATGAATGACCACTATTTTAGGGTGCAAGCCCTGTAATGTACGACTTAAAACATTACCCGCCGTAAATCGTTCGGACAACACCAAACAGCACTTCTATTATGTGACCTGTCGCCATTCAGTTTTTTACCAATCATGTCAGACAGGGGTTGTTTATTGGTTAGCAGTATGCTCTTTGTTTAAAAGCACAAAAGCTATTACAAATACGCACTGAAATGCACATTAACGTACAATCACTTGTATAATGAAACGACTGTTAGTCATTTTTTCAATTTGTATTTATACCAATTGCTTTTCACAAAGCGCCGCCACAGATTCTATTACACTCAATGCCCAAAAGCTTTCTAAGCTTTTAGATTCTGTTCATCTAGATAAATTCTGGCTAAAAGGCTACAATGTAGACTGGTTAACCGGAGTCTCACAAAGTAAAGCAGGTGCTTCTTCTACACACTGCAGTGCATTTGCTTCTTCCTTTGCCTGCAAACTAGGCATTTACTTTTTACGTCCCCCTCAACATAGTCAGAACTTATTAGCAAATGCACAGTGTAACTGGCTTGCATCTGACAGCGCGAAAGGATTGGGATGGGTTAAAGTAAATACAGCATTAGAGGCACAGAATCTCGCCAACAAAGGCTATCTCGTAATGGTAGGATATAAGAATCCTAGTAGTTCGAGTCCCGGACACATGGCAATTGTAAGACCATCAAGCAAAACATTGACACAACTACAACAAGATGGCCCCCAAGAAGCACAATCCGGAGCGATAAACTCCAACAATATTACAACTCAATTAGGCTTTTCTAGCCACCCATTAGCATGGCCTAACGGTGTTATCTATTATCAACATTCCGTAAATTGGGACAGCCTTTTTACTACTATCAATGGAAGAGTTATCACCCCTTCAGGTAATACGATTCCTTCGGTGAGACTCGGGCTTTCTGGTACCGTAATCACTGGTAGTATGTTGGACAACAGTACATCTACAGAAAACGGGTACACTTTGTCTGAACTGGTTGGAGGAAATTATACAATCAGAGCATCCAAAAAGAATGACATTAATAAAACAAATGGTGTTTCTGTTGCAGACGCTTTATTAATCCAATACCATATACTTGGCAAGTCAATCTTGAACTCTCCTTACAAATTAATTGCTGCTGACGTTGATGGTAGTGGTTCTGTAACTACCCTAGACATATTGTATCTCAAAAGATTCATTCTGGGAATGGATAGCACTTTTAAAGGCAATCGATTGTGGACATTCGTTGACAGTAGCTTCAAATTTCCCAATCCATCCAACCCTTTTCCATACAAGGATAGCATCAGTATATATGGATTGAATAAGTTGACTGATATAAAACCGACTTTTATTGGCGTTAAGCTTGGAGACGTACAATATGACTGGAATCCTTCATTATTTGGCGCAGCTGCTACTACTTCTCAGCCCCTTTCTTTATACTATGATAAAATTGAAACTGGTGACAACAACCTAAAAGTTTCAGTGAAAACAAAGGGCTTTAATAATCTGGCGGGGATACAGTACACCCTCAACTACAATGTTGCTGAATTTGACTTTGCAGGAATTGAAAATAACAATATGGGTATTGAGTATGCTACAAACCATTCTGCTGAAGGTAAAATACCTTTAATCTGGATGAGCAACAATGGCGCAGGAAAAACATTGGAAGACGGCACTGAATTGATGGAATTAGTTTTCAAAAAGAAAGGCTACTCAGACAATATTGAAATTTCTATTTCCTCTAATCCAACAACCGCAGTAGCATGGGATGTAAACCTTAAAAAAGTAGCTATCAATCAGCTAATTGCAAAAGCAATTACAAATACGGAAGAATTCGCAATATATCCCAACCCATCCAACGGCAATATTCAAATAAAATGGCAGGTAAGCAATAACAAGTCCGTCACATTGCAACTGTTTAATAGTATGGGAAAAATGATAACTCAGCAGACATTAATGGCATCCGCAGGTGTTATTACCACACTTGATTTATGCAAAAAGATAAAACTTCCCTCAGGAACTTATTACTTGAAAGCTTCGGGGTTGAATGAAAACAATGTAAAGCAAATAATCATAAAATAATTAACTCAACCCGCTTCCAAGACTAACTGCTTATAATCCTTTAGAATGGATGATGCCCCAAACAAAGTTTTGGGGCATTTTCATTTCTTATTCAAGCTTTTATATCCATATTAAAAATTGTTTCTTTCAAAATTCATTTAATTGAACTTTATTCGTGCCGTACACAAACAAACTATTATGATTCCTTATTGGATGGGTAGAACGCAATTGCTATTGGGAGATGAAAAAATAGAGACCTTAATATCTAAAAATGTATTGATTGTAGGTCTTGGTGGAGTTGGGGGAATATGTGCTGAAATGATTGCGCGTGCAGGGATTGGCAGAATAACCATAGTAGATGCCGACACAGTAGACCTCAGCAATACCAATAGACAGATTCCTGCATTGCACTCAACAGCAGGGAAGTTGAAAGCGGAGGTAATGGCTGAAAGATTAAGAGATATTAATCCCGAGATAGAGGTTAAAGTCTTAGTACAATTCATAGAAAATGATCTAATAGATAAGTTACTAGATGAAGATAAATTTGACTATGCCGTAGATTGCATAGATACTTTGGGACCTAAAGTTCAATTCATAAAAGCATGTAAAGACAGGGGAATTCCAATAGTAACCTCGTTGGGTGCTGGTGGCAAAGTAAATCCATCTCTTGTGCAGGTGACAGACATTTCCAAAACGCATACCTGTACGCTTGCTAAGTACGTACGCAAAAGACTGCATGCAGAGGGTATTTACACCGGACTAACTGTGGTATTCAGCCCCGAAGTAATTGACGCAAGCAAGGTGATTGTTTCAGAAAAAGCTTTCCCAAAGAAATCACTCATCGGAACAATCAGTTATATGCCTGCTATATTTGGTTGCACCGTGGCAAGTGTGGTGATTAGACACTTTATTGAAGCATAAAATCTAAAGGGAACCTACATTAAACTTTGATTCTTTGAGTACTGCTTTCTTCAATCCTTCCACTACATTAAAGATGATTGGGCAACGACTGTAATGCATGAAAGTTGTAAAAAGTCTTTTATTAAACTCTGGCAGATGCATGGCAGGAAATTCTCTGCATCCTGCAAACCTATGCTCGTAGACAGTGCACTTTTCCTCCTTCAAAAATGCACAAGGAATTGCATTCATCAACATCATAGTAGAACTTTTCTCCAGATACTGGTTATCAAAATCTTTCCTCGATTGTGCCAAATGCATAGATAAATTATCAGCTTCCTCTTCCGTAACATTTATGAGCAGGCTTTTACAACAATTACCACAAGAGGTACAATCAATCTTTGGGGAAATTTCTTCATTTAACGAATAAACAATTGCATCAATAGCTTCAGTTGGGTACCTCATTAAGTAATCTTGAAAGCGGCTATTTTCATCCATCCGTTCAACAGCTAAACGACTTATTACCTCCAGGTCAGTTTCTATATTATTATTACTTTCTATCACTGTTGTAAAAATAGGGGGAAGCATCAACATGACAACAATCATACCTCCATTTATTAGTCGTTCCTTACTTTTGACTCAATAATCCATCAATTATGTATATAATAGAATTAACCTACAAAGTTCCCGTATCTGAGATAGACAACAATATGTCTGCACATATTAAGTATCTGGACAAATACTATCATAGTGGCAATTTCCTAGCGTCGGGTAGAAAAGAACCTAGAGATGGAGGAATCATTTTTGCGACAGCGGAAACTATACAAGAAATAAATGACATAGTTGCTGAAGATCCTTTTAATGTTTTAGGGCTTGCCGACTACAGAATTATTCGTTTTAAGGCTACAAAAAAGGTAAAGACCTTTGATTCTCTGGAAGTGAACGAAGAATAGCGACATGGACTAACTCATTCCGTTAAAGTTTATTGCTTTTTTAACATCCCTTTCTATTTGATTAAGCTAAGTATCAATGTATTGGAGAACATAGTGCAATTGCTATCGATAGAAACATTACTTTAGGGTAAAAACGTTTTACTTTTAGGACGTTTAGGCTGACACTCTTTGGATATATTTGTTATGTAAGTGGCATTTGCTATTACAATTCTAGATAAAATCGTGCTCTTTCGTCTGTTATTCAATGTAACATATCTGTTCTTGCTCATTACATGTCCTTTATTGCTTCTTATGCGTCCGTTCTTGCTCATTACATAGACTTTATTGCTTATTACTCGTCCGTTCTTGCTCATTACATAACCTTTAATGCTTGTTACGCGTCTGTTCTTGCTCATTACATGACCTTTATTGCTTATTGCGCGTCTGTTCTTGCTCATTACATGAGCTTTTATGCTTTTTGCGTGTCTGTTCTTGCTCATTACATGAAGTTTAATGCTTCTTCATCAAGAAATATACGAGGAGACTGTTTTGCATAGATGCTTGTGCATGGTTTTATTATTATTGTTGGCAAAGTAAGTAGTCTATTAGTTAGGTTTTGTATAGCCGAACTGGGGCTTATCCAATAATTCTGAGGTATTGAGATGGTGATGTATGTAATTAAGTCCATTGATGGCAGGATTTAGTAATGTAAATTCCCTTAGATTTGTATTGACGCTTCAAAGAAATGGCCGCAACTATTTTTTAAATATGATAGCAATCAAGGCGTTGCAAAAATAACCGCGGAATCAAAAGAGAAATCAGTAGCGTCTATTTAATAGTTGTGTGCTATTAGCAACCTAATAATAATTGACAATATAAAAGATGGGAAAAATCGAAAGGCAATTAATTTCAGATTTAAACGACACTGGCTTTCAGTTTCGAGACATCAATCATCTTTACAAACAAAATGACTATTTACCCATAAGTGCAATCAATATAATTTTGAAATGGTTGCCGGAAATTTATAAAGAACATATTGGCTCTGGCGAATGCTTGGTGCGGTCATTAATTTGCCAAAGTGACAAATACAATCCAGGGATTTTGATTGACCTTTTTGAAAACAGTGACCTTAATGAAACTCTTAAAAGCACTATTGGCTATGTGATTTCTACTTCCAATACAACCGACATAAAAGACTGGCTTCTGCCACAACTTTTAGATAAAGAACATTCGTTTGGTAGAGCGGGGCTTCTTGACGGCATTGTTCCGAAAGGACATTTTAAGACCAAAGATGAGTTAAAAAAATTCCTATTTGAAATCTTTGATAAATATTCATCTTACGAAGCGTTTCAGAAATTGGTGCAGAGATACAGCTCGACAGACGACATTCATTTCGTTGAACAAAAAGCACAAGAAGCTGACACGAAAACCCAAGCGCGGCAGCTTATGAAAGTCGCTGAAAAAATTAGAACTAGGAAGCGAACTCCAAGCTTTCCATGACAAGATGAACAGTACACAACACGGGTATTGCAAATATGGCTGGTGACGGAACAAACTCTACTCCAGCATTTTCTTTAAGCTTTTGATTCAGTGGACGTAACACTATTGAACATCAGTTCTTATATTTGGCTTTTGGAACATGAATTTAGATGTATTGGTCGGACGGAACATTCTTGTCAAGCACCTTACCTTCCCAAAAACTCATTCGTAAGCAGCAACCTTAAGTCCTCAAATGATAAAAGCTCTAAAAAATATAAAACTTATTTTAGTATTTCTTTTGACCCTTATGTCTAAAACTGACTTGGCTCAGAAATCTAAAGATAGTTTGGTGAACTATCCCATAACCAGTATTGATGTAAAATTACTTACTGGATTTTGGCAAACAACTGATTCGCTAAAAACTAAAATTGAATTCATTGATTCAACCTGGTATCAACTCATATTAGATCTTAAAGACAATTCTCATCCTTACTTCTTTATAAAAGATAAGCAAGACAAAGTTTCTTCTTCTGGATTTTATCCTAACTGGCCTCCATTTTCGTGCGATTTAAATTTAATTGACCCAGAAACTTTAGAGATCTCATTCTCACAAATAGAAGTTCATACTTACACTATAAAATGCAAGAAAATTCGATAACTA
>CANGFK010000132.1 GCA_947452925.1 Chitinophagaceae bacterium
AAGTATACTTCTTTTTAAAGGAAGTATACTTCCATGAGAAAAAACTAACCTCCTTTTCAAAGGAAGGATACTTCCTTCAGGAATTTATATACTTCCTTTGGGAATAAGGAATATATTATCATATTGTCATGCTGTTTTCTGTTATTTTCGTGACCTTACAACTAGACCTTGTTTGCCGTGTGGAGCTTTTTCTGAACTTGATGGAAGTCATTAGCAGAAAATTTTGGAAATGAAATAAATTAATGTGTCCAACTTACACATTAATATTATTAAATTTGCTCACTAAATTGTAAAACATTGGCAACGAAGAAAGCGGGGGATACCTCAACAGCAGTAGAAAAGAAAGATGTTACACGTAAAAGTGTAGCGAAGAAAGCAGCCATTAAAGAAGCAACTGTTGCTTCTCCAGTACAAAAAAAGACGACTTCTCCAAAGCCATCGACGACCACCGCAGCTCCAGTTGCTGCTGCAATTTCAAATAATTCACTAGAGATTACATTTAAACTCAGGTTTTCTACCAGGTATGGTCAGAGCCTTTACCTTTCTGGTAGCCATGTATTATTCGGCGATAATGACCTTGAAAAGGCAGTTCCACTTTCGTATATTGACAAAGATTTTTGGGGCGTAGCAATCACTGTAGATGATGCCACTTCCATCAATGAAAATATTACCTATAACTACGTTCTAAAGAATACTGATGGCTCCATTAGCTACGATTGGGGAAGCGACAAAAGTTTAAATCCTTCGAGCATTGGTACTAAGCAAACATTAATAATTGATTCATGGAATTATGCAGGATACTTTGAGAATGCATTTTATTCCGAGCCTTTTCAGAAAGTATTGTTTAAGTCAAACTATACGCCGGTTAAGGTGAAAGTACCTAAAAATGCTACACATACTTTCCGTGCAAAAGCCCCTTTGTTGTCAAGCGGTCAAACGCTGTGTGTGTTGGGGGCAGGAAAGAAACTAGGTAATTGGGGAGCAGATGAGGTATTGCTTCTAGCTAGAAAAGAGGACAGCTTTTATTTTGAAGCAAGCATTGATCTGAGTAGTGACACATTTCCTATCGAATATAAATATGGCATTTATGATACGGTTGCAAAGAAGCTCATTCGTTTTGAGGATGGAAGAAATAGAACCTTGCAGGTGTCTGCTCAGTCGGATATACATACTATTTTAAATGATGGCTTTGCTGTTTTCCCTGCAAACACCTGGAAGGGAGCAGGTGTGGCAATACCCGTTTTTAGTTTGAGAAGTAAAAACAGTTTTGGGGTTGGTGAGTTTGCGGATATTCCCGCTTTGGTGGATTGGTGCAAGGTCACAGGATTAAAATTGGTGCAGATATTACCCATCAACGACACCTCTGCCACCCATACCTGGTTAGATTCTTATCCTTATGCTGCTATTTCTGCCTTCGCATTGCATCCCATCTATCTTAACTTAGCACAATTGGCTAGTGATAAGAAAAGTAAAGAATTTATTGCTGAATATGAGCAGGAAAGAGTACGCTTGAATGCCTTGGATGCAGTAGATTATGAAGGGGTGATGAATGCTAAATGGGCAATTGTCAAGCAAATATATTCACTGCAAAAAGCTACTACCTTCAAGTCAAAAGAATATCAGGCCTATTTCGAATTAAACAAGCATTGGTTAGTTCCTTATGCTTGTTTCTGTTATTTGAGAGATAAAAATGGTACTGCCGAATTTTCTAACTGGTCCTCTCAAAATGCTTTTAATGAAGCAGAGTTAGCACATTTATTAGATGAAAAAGGGGAGGCGTACGATGAGATTGCGTTGCATTATTTTGTTCAGTTCAACCTTCACTTGCAACTGAAAGCTGCTACAGATTATGCCCATAAGAATGGTATTATAGTTAAGGGAGATATCGCCATTGGTATTTCGAGGGATGGTGCCGATGCCTGGCAGCACCCCGAATTGTACCACATGGAATTGCAAGCTGGCGCTCCACCAGATGATTTTGCTGTGAAGGGGCAAAACTGGGGATTTCCTACCTATAACTGGCAGAAGATGAGGCAGGATGGCTTTGTTTGGTGGAAACAGCGTTTTGAGCAAATGAGCTATTACTTCGATGCTTTCAGGATAGACCATATCCTCGGGTTCTTTAGAATATGGAGTATTCCAAGGCACGCAGTAGAGGGTATCATGGGTTATTTTGTACCATCAATCCCTGTGCATATCAACGAGTTTAGAGAACGTGGTATCTGGTATGACCACTCACGGTTCACCAAGCCTTTCATCACTGATAATGTGCTATGGGAGAAGTTTGGCTATGATAATGATTATGTAAAGAAGACATTTCTAAATAGTAATGGTAACGGTACCTACACCCTAAAAGAGGAGGTGAATACGCAACGTAAGGTTGAAAAGCATCTTGCAAAATGGAATGCGGACAACTTTACCAATAAGATTAAATATGGCTTATTTGATCTCATCAGTAACGTCATTCTATTTGAGGTAGAAGGAAGCAATGGCGAGCAATTTCATTTCAGGTTTGGCATTGACAGCACCCTTTCCTTCAGATACCTCGATGAACATACGAGAAGGCAGTTGGATGAGTTGTATGTAAACTATTTCTTCCGCAGGCAAGATAACTTCTGGCGTCAGGAAGCTATGCAGAAATTGCCTGCTCTCAAGCGTGTGACTAATATGCTGGTTTGTGGTGAAGACCTTGGTCTTGTGCCAGATTGTGTGCCAGACGTTATGAAGCAATTGGGTATTCTAAGTTTAGAGATTCAACGGATGCCTAAGGATAACTCAAAGGTATTCTTCCATCCCAACGACGCACCTTATCTAAGCGTTGTTACGCCTTCTACCCATGACATGAGTACGATACGTGGTTGGTGGGAAGAAGACAAAACGCGTATTCAACGTTTCTTCAATCATGAATTGGGTCAATGGGGCAATGCACCTTATTACTGCGATGCGTGGATTAATAAAGCTATTGTATTGCAGCATCTATACTCTCCCGCTATGTGGAGTGTGTTTCAGTTGCAAGATATATTAGGTATTGATGACAAGATACGCAGGCATAACCCCAATGATGAACGCATCAATGTTCCTGCAAATCCTAAGAACTATTGGCGTTACAGGATGCACATTTCATTGGAAGACTTAATTCAGTCCCACGATTTCAATGATGGTTTCTCTGCCATGATCAAAGAAACAGGAAGAGGATAACCGTGCTTCACCATCAAATTGGTTGAAATTTTAAGAGAATAAACGTAAAACATCAATGTTGTAAACTTCAATTTTACAACATTGATGTTTTACGTTTATAAACCTATATTTTTGCGACCTAATTTTAAATCATTCATATATGCGTTCAATACCGTTTAGAGAAGCGTTGCGAGAAGCAATGTCGGAGGAAATGAGAAGAGATGAGAGGGTTTTTTTGATGGGAGAAGAAGTGGCTGAGTACAATGGTGCCTATAAAGTGAGCCAAGGAATGTTGGCTGAGTTTGGTGCTAAGCGTGTGATAGATACTCCAATTGCAGAACTTGGTTTTGCGGCAATTGCTGTAGGTGCTGCACAAAATGGACTTCGTCCATTGGTAGAGTTCATGACCTGGAACTTTGCGGTATTACCTCTAGATCAGATCTTGAATACTGCTTCCAAAATGCTTGCTATGAGTGGTGGACAGATAGGTTGTCCTATTGTTTTCCGTGGACCAAATGGTAGTGCCGGTCAGTTGGGTGCACAACACTCTACTGCTTTTGATAGCTTGTATGCAAACATTCCTGGTTTGAAAGTAGTGTCTCCATCTAATGGATATGATGCAAAAGGGTTGTTGAAACAATGTATCCGCTATGAGGAAGATCCTATTGTTTTCTTCGAAAGCGAAGTGATGTATGGTGACAAATGTGAAGTTCCAGAAGAAGAATATTATATACCACTTGGTAAAGCAGATGTAAAGAGAGCGGGAAGAGATGTAACCATCGTTTCTTATAACAAGATGATGAAGGTTGCGTTGGGTGCTGCTGCTGAATTAGAGAAAGAAGGTGTAAGTGCAGAGGTGATTGACCTTCGTACTATTCGTCCATTGGATTGGGAAACAATTCTGGAGAGCGTTAAGAAAACAAATCGTTTGGTGATTGTTGAAGAACAGTGGCCATTTGCTTCTGTAAGTTCAGAAATTACTTACCGCATACAGAAGGAAGGTTTCGATTATCTGGATGCACCTATCCGTCGTATCTGTAGCGCAGATGCGCCAATGCACTATGCTGCCAACCTTACTGCACTAGCTATACCAGATGTAGAAAGAACTGTTAAGCTAGTGAAAGAAGTGATGTACACCAAGAAATAAATATTACTAGTTTGTGATATAAACAGAAAAGCCCTTGAAGATGATTCAAGGGCTTTTCTGTTTATAAAAGCGAACTAACTTATTTTTTGAAGATGTTATTTACGGCACCTGCCAACATCGGGAACTTCTCTTTCACATAAGTAGCAATAATCTCTATCACTTTTGTTGCTTGCTCGGAGGACAAACCCGCTTCATTTTTTAATCTGTCAATCAATTCATTCATAAATATTGTATTTAGTATTAAGCTACTTTCAATAAACTCATTTTGCTCTTGTTAAACTTGCCTTCTGCATATTCCAGCGTAATATGCAGTTTGTTTTCGTTGGTACCCGGTAGTTCAAACATCGCATCTGTAAGAATGCCCTCACAGATACTTCTCAATCCTCTAGCACCCAACTTATACTCCATCGCTTTCTCTACCATAAAGTTAAGAACCGCTTCATCGAATGAAAGCGTGATGCCCTCAAACTCAAACAGGCGTGTATATTGTTTGATGAGCGAATTTTTTGGTGCCGTCAAAATGCTGCGCAATGTTTCTGCATCCAACGGATTCAGGTAGGTAACAATTGGCAACCTGCCCAACAACTCTGGGATAAGACCAAAGCTTTTAAGATCCTGTGCATTGATGAACTGAAGCAGGTTTTTGCGTTGATAATCCTGACTTTCTTTGTTCACATTAAACCCGATTGCATTGGTGTTTATTCTGCGAGCAATTACTTTGTCAATACCATCAAAAGCACCTCCACATATAAACAGGATGTTTTTGGTATCTACTTTAATCATCTTCTGGTCGGGATGCTTGCGTCCTCCCTGTGGTGGTACTAACACTTCGGTACCTTCCAACATCTTCAAAAGACCTTGTTGAACGCCTTCACCACTTACATCTCTAGTGATAGAAGGATTATCTCCCTTACGTGCTATTTTGTCAATTTCATCCACATAAACAATCCCTCTTTCAGCTGCTGCCACGTCATAATTGCAGTTTTGCAGCAAACGGGTAAGCATACTCTCTACATCTTCACCCACATAGCCCGCCTCAGTAAACACGGTAGCATCCACAATTGCAAAAGGAACATTCAGTAATCGAGCAATAGTTTTGGCTAGTAAAGTTTTACCAGTACCAGTTTCTCCCACCATCACCACATTACTCTTTTCTATCTCCACATCGTCCTGGGATTGTTTTTGATTGATACGTTTGAAGTGATTGTAAACCGCTACCGTAATCACTTTCTTAGCATCATCCTGCCCAATAATATACTCATCCAGAAACTTCTTTATTTCGAATGGTTTACGGATATTAAGTTTGAAATTGGAGGTTGCACCAGCAGACAAAGAGGCATTTGCACCACTTGGGGTTGAATTTCCTTCTTGTTTCAAGCCGAGCTCCTGAGTAATAATATCTTGTGCGTGTTCCACGCAATTTTCACAGATATGCCCTTCCTGTCCCGCAATTAATATTTTCACCTCATCGCGACCACGACCGCAGAATGAACAGTGCAAATTTGTTTGTTTAGGCATTATTTGTATTATTTATTTAATATTTATCAATACAATTATTGATAATAACGCTGCTTTTAAGTCAAAAATACAGCAAAATATTGTTAGATGCGCTATGGCACATCTGTCCTGAAACTATAGTTTGTCCAGAATACCATCCACTATGCCGTAAGCAACTGCTTCGGTGGCATCCATCCAGTAGTCTCTGTCAAAGTCCTTCATCACTTGCTCGAAAGACTTACCACAGTTGGTAGCAAGAATCTTAGCACCTAATTCCTTAGTTTTTCTAATTTGTTCTGCCTGAATTTCTATGTCGGCACTTGTTGCTTGAAAAAAGCCACCAATACTTGGTTGATGAATCATCACTTCTCCATGAGGATAGATATAACGCTTTCCTTTCGTTCCAACGCTTAAAAGAATAGAACCCATACTAGCAGCCAATCCCATACAAATAGTACTTACAGGACTAGATATCAGTTTGATGGTATCATACATCACCATACCACTTGTAACAACACCGCCAGGGCTATTGATGTATAATTTAATTTCCTCTCCGGGCTTGTCTGCTTCTAGCAATAATAGCTTGGATACAACTTCTTTCGCACTTTTGTCATCCACAACACCCCATAGGTAAACTGCTCTTTTTTCAAAGAACATTTTCTCCATCTTCTTCATGGTCATTCCACCAATCTGTTCTTGTTTTTCGTCTTTTGGAGCTTCCTCTTCCTCTTCTTCCATCAGGTATGGATTAACTGTATATTTTGATTGAATCATTTTTATTTATATTTTATGTTGTTAGGAAATAGCTTGTTCAAATACTATTTCAATGCTGCTGCTTTTCTTGGATTGATGAAAAGAACTTCATCCACCAAACCGTATTCTTTTGCTTCTTCAGCCTTCATCCAGAAGTCGCGGTCGCAGTCGAAAGCAACTTGTTCGATGTCTTTTCCACTATGATCTGCAATTACCTCGTAGAGTTCCACTTTCAATTTCTTGATTTCTCTAGCAGTAATCTCAATGTCAGTAGCTTGGCCACCAATACCACCACTTGGTTGATGCAACATCACACGGCTATGTTTCAAGGCAGTACGCTTGCCTTTTACGCCTGCACACAGCAAAACTGCACCCATACTAGCAGCAATACCTGTACAGATTGTACTCACATCTGGACTGATGAACTGCATGGTATCGTATACACCCAAACCAGCATAAACACTACCACCTGGACTATTGATATACATCTGAATATCCCTTGTTCTATCCACACTTTCCATGAAGAGTAGCTGTGCAGTGATAATGTTTGCCACATAATCATTAATCCCTTCACCAAGAAAGATGATACGATCCATCATCAAACGGCTGAATACATCCATCTGAGCAATATTCATCGGACGTTCCTCAATGATGTAAGGAGTGAGATTGGTTGGATTAAAATGGCTTTGATAACTGTGCAGGGACGCACTACTGATACCTTGATGTTTTACAGCATACTTTTCAAATTCCTTTCCAATATTCATTTACTCTGTTTTATAATATTAAAATAATAGTTTGCTACATCTTTCAAAATGTGTGCAAACTATTAAATGCGACAAGATGACTGTCTATGAAAAAAGATGTTAGAACTTCGGACAGTTTATTGGCTTATCCGTGTTTGGTCTGTAGATATAAACTGCTGATAGTTCAATACCTCCCTTACTTTGAGTGGCTGTTTTAAGACCAGAAGTAGTTACATCATAAGTAAGACCAAAACGAAGATCATTAAATTCCAAACCTACGTAAGGAATAATTGCATCATTCAAACGCATCCAACTACCAACATACAAACTAGTTGATTTGTTGTCTTCTTGTTGCGCAATAAACTGGAATGCACCACCCAATACCGTTTCACTTGCACCAGCTTGTATTGTTTGAATACCACTAAGGTGTAATGTGGTTGCAGGGCCAATGCCAAAATAAGTTCCTGCTTGTAGGGTAGTCCTGGTATTGATTGGGTGACTTTCTGAACTCGTTAATTTTTGAGTTGGCTGATTGATGTGGTAAACACTCACACCTCCATAGAAATTATTCCTGTCATTTGTACTAGTGCTGTATAAAAGACCAGCGTTTAAATCTAAGTAATTGGCTGAAGGATTAACTGTAAGGGTTGGATCGCTGTTGTAGTATTGTGGCGTTCCGTTGGTATTGTAGCCAATAATTAAACCTGAAGTATTGATGTATGTATTAGCATAAGTTAACTGTACACCACCACTTAGTTGACTGAAACCATTTTCATCTAAGCCTTTGTGGTAAGCGGTAGACACACTAAAGTAATTCATGTTTACGGCACCGCCTGCACTTTTGTCTGTGAGGAAAGTAGCACCAACACCCCAGGTGTCATTGGTTGGGATAGCGTCTTTTCCTACATGGAAGTCCACAGAACCTGTTGAAGTAATGAATGCGTTGTTGATGGTAGGCCA
>CANGFK010000133.1 GCA_947452925.1 Chitinophagaceae bacterium
GACGTCTGTGATGGCAGAGCAGGAACGCTTAGGAAGCTATTACTTCTATTTTCAAAAAGCAGATGATGCATTGTTTACGGACAATGAAACCAACAAACAAAAGATAATGGGTCTCCCCAATGAGACGCCTTTTGTGAAAGATGCGTTTCATTCGGCCATCATTCATGGCCAACATACACAAGCCCTCCGCGACAGGAAGATGGGTACCAAATTCTCTCCTGTCTATAATTATACTATTGAAGGTGGAGCTACAAAAACTATTTATTGCAGGCTGAGCAGTAAACCACATGACAACCCTTTTGGAGGAAGCGTTGCAAACGTATTTGCCAACAGAAAGCAACAGGCAGACGATTTTTATGCTTCCTTTCTTCATCCAGATACGCCGCCAGATTTACTGAACATTCAGCGTCAGGCTTTTGCGGGCTTACTGTGGAGTAAACAATATTATCACTATGATGTGGAGCGCTGGCTATCAACAAGTGATGGCATCTCCCCTGTAAATGATGGAAAAAAGTTTGGAAGAAACAGTGACTGGAAACACTTGAAAAATCAGGACATTATTTTAATGCCCGACAAGTGGGAATATCCTTGGTATGCCGCCTGGGATCTGGCTTTCCACTGTATTCCGATGGCTATGATTGATGTAACTTTTGCAAAGCACCAGCTGATACTCATCATGCGGGAATGGTATATGAAGCCCGATGGTCAATTGCCTGCTTATGAATGGAACTTTGGCGATGTTAATCCACCCGTTCATGCTTGGGCGGCACTGCAAGTTTATAAGATTGAGAAAGAAAATACTGGCAAGGGTGACTTGACTTTCTTGAAACGTATCTTCCAGAAACTAATCATCAATTTTACCTGGTGGATTAATAGAAAAGATGAGAAAGGAAACAACATCTTCCAAGGTGGTTTCTTAGGACTAGATAATATTGGCGTCTTCGACAGAAGTTATGGCATTGCAGCGCACATGCACCTGGAGCAAGCCGATGGTACCAGCTGGATGGGTAAATATGCGTTAAATATGATGGATATTGCCTTGGAAATTGCGGTCAACGATATTTCATTTGAAGATACTGCTACTAAGTTTTTTGAACACTTTGTGTTGATTGCAGAAGCAATGAACGAGCATATATTATGGAATAAAGAAGACCAATTTTTCTATGATACGCTAAGTATTAAAGGCGGAGAGACCATACCACTTAAAACACAATCTATTGTTGGGTTAACGCCATTGTTGGCAGTATCTGTAATAGAAAAAAGCACTTTAAATAAACTCACAGACTTCAAACGACGTATCGGTTGGTTTGAAAGCTATCGTAAAAAGAATAATCGTTTCTGGCCTAATGAGGAACGAAGTGACAGTGATAAAATATTATTGTCATTAGTACCTAGAGAAAGACTCATTGCTTTACTGAAAAGAATGCTCAACGAAGAGGAGTTTCTATCGGAAGGAGGAATCAGGGCTTTGTCTAAATATCATGAGAAAAATCCTTACTCTATCACCCTAGATGGCAAACTATATACCATCGGTTATGACCCCGGTGATTCTACGTCCAACTTATTTGGCGGCAATTCCAACTGGCGTGGCCCAGTGTGGATACCAATTAACTATTTGTTCATTCGCTCTATAAGAAAGTACGCTAGTTTTTATGAAGACACCTTATTAGTTGAATGTCCAACAGGTTCTGGCATCATGATGAATCTGGAACAAGTAGCTGATGAATTGACGAACAGGGTAATCAGCATTTTTCAAAAAGATGAGGATGGAATGCGTCGTTCCAATGCAGAATACAATGAATTCTACCAACAACCAGGTAATGAAGACTTGGTATTATTCTTTGAATACTTTCATGGAGACAGTGGTAAAGGATTAGGCGCTAGTCACCAAACAGGCTGGACGGCAGTGGTTGCAGATTTAATTAATCAGATGAATCGTAAGAAACCTAAGCCAGAAAAAGTTCCAATTAAGGTAGATGATGAGGAGGAGGAATAGGAAGTAGTAAGTAATAAGTGGTAGGTAATAAGTAAGCATAAATACCTATTACTTATTACTTACTACCCAAAACTATATTTTAAAACTCATCCGATGATAAGGCGTAAATCCATGTTGTTCTATGGCGTTCCTGTGTATTAAAGTACCATAACCTTTGTTTTGATTCCAACCATACATTGGGAACTCTTCATGCAATTGTTTCATATACTCATCCCGATGCGTCTTAGCAAGGATACTCGCAGCAGCTATATTCGCATACTTACCATCACCCTTGATGATGCAGTTATGAGGGATAAAAGGATAGCTTGTAAATCGGTTGCCATCTATTGATAATATTTCGGGGACAATAGTTAGTTTCTCAATTGCCAGATGCATCGCCTTGAAAGACGCTTTGAGAATATTAATACGGTCAATTTCCTCATTATCCACCATTGCGACGCCGTAGCTCAATGCATTTGCTTCAATATAGTTTCTCAACAAGTTTCTGTTCTTCTCTTTCACTTGTTTGCTATCATTCAATAAAGGGTGGTAAAAGTCTGTAGGCAATATAACTGCAGCTGCAAATACAGGTCCCGCATAGCATCCCCTGCCTGCTTCATCACAACCGGCTTCTATTAATTTTGCTTGGTATGAATTAATAAGTATGGGCATACTATCATCTATTTCTCTCTAATAAAAAAAGCAGCTACCTTGTCAGTAAGCTGCTTTTTAGTGTAACTATTTTAATATTATTGAATTGTTTTCCAAACAGCATCATTTACTTTCACAGGATACTTTTTCTTCAGAGTAGCCAACCATTCTGCTTCTAGTTTTTGTTGATAGTCATTAGTTGCAGCACCTTTTGCATCTTCAAAACTGCGTTGCTCCTTCAATGGGTGAGATTTAATCACATAGATAAAACTATACCCATCATCGTTTGCATTTTTCTCAGGTGTAGTTTCAAAGCCTTCTTTGCTTTCTATATGTTGCTTGAAGGGCAATTGAGACACTTCATATCTGCTACTATCCACAGTCACATTTGAACCATAACTATCTGCAACCTTATGCCAGTCCTGAGGAGCAGCTTTAATGCGAGAAGCAATCTCAGTAGCTGCCTCTTTACTTTTTGCATTCACCAGGATACCACTCACACTTTCTTTCCATTGATACTTTGCCTTATTCTTTTCATAGAATGCCTTCAACTCATCAGGATTAGCGCTTGACTTACCCCACACATGCCTGTCCATTGCCGCAAACAATACATTTGCCTCATCAAACTCTTTACACTGATCCTGCATTGCCTTACTATACAATTCAAGATTATCTGTGTAATATTGTGTACAAGTAGTATTTACAAACTCCTTCAGATTGTCACTATAATCAGGCAATACCTTGGTAATCTTCGCGGTGATGTAAACTGCCCAATCAGCGGCATAAATCTTCTTCTTTTCGAATGAAAACAATAGTGTAGTGTCAGATATTTCTTTAATTCCATTCGTAATGTGGTGCATGATGTTACTATCTGTATACTCCTTAAAAGCTGTTTGGTTATACATCCCCGGCTTGTACTTTGTAACGACTAGCCATCTGTTTTCCAATGCCTTTTTCTTGCAAGTAGCCAACCGTTCCTTCTTTTCTACCACTTGCTTTACTTCTGCATACGCATTCGCATCATTGATGGATGTAGGAGCAGGCTTCTTTTCCAACAACTTGATAATATGATACCCAAAAGCAGTGGCAAAAGGCTTACTGATGTCTCCAACATTCTTTAAAGCAAATACCTCTTTCTCAAAATCTGCATCATAATCACCAACACTTACATCGCCTACAACACCACCATTGGCAGCAGTTTTATAATCATTACTAAACTGCTGTACAGCCTTCTCAAAAGGTTCGCCTTTTTTCAACAAATCATAGATACTATCGGCAAGAATGGAGTATTCATTACGCTCTTCTTTGGAGAAACCTTTTGGAGTAGCCAATCTAAGCTGTGCAATCTTTCTCTTTCCAAGTGCAGGACGCTCGCCCATATTCTTGAAGATGTGGTATCCGATGCTACTTTTATAAGGCTTAGAGTAAGTGCCAGGTTTCAGTTTATATATTTCACTTTCAAAGGCATAACTAAATGTGAAGGCAGTGATATAGCCAATGTCACCCCTTGTTCTTTTGGCAGAAGCATCACTAGAGAAGTTAGCAGCAACATCACCAAATGGCTTTCCTTCTTGCAATGCTTTGTATGCTGCATTTATTTGTTTATATGCTTTCAGTGTATCATCCGAAGGCTTTACTTCCACAAAGATTTGTGCAACATGAATGTCTTTTTCACTGCGTTCAAATGCTTCATCAGTCAATCTTTTGATACCTACTTCCTCATTGATAACATTCTCTGCAATCTGCCTCCTAAAGTTCCTGCCTTCTTCCATAAATGAAGGCTGTTTGTTAAGTTCCTCGTCATAACCAGCCTGAACTTTTAGTTTGTAATTGATATACAATCCCAAATATTCATCCAAAGCCTTACGTCTTTCTTCTTTCGTGGGAGGATTCTTACTGAAAGCCGTTAGGAAATCTTTCTTACTAACAGATTTATCACCGTAGGTAAATAATGGTTGGCTAAACAAAGCATTAGCCACAAACAACATGCTAATGAGGGATAATTGATACTTCATAAATTAAAAAAGGAGTTGAGAAATATACTGATTGAACTATTGTTTTGCTTTAAGTTTAGCAGAGATAATGTCATTAAACTGTTCCAGACTCAACTGCTTGGCAATAATTCGTTTGGCATCATCCAGTAAGTACATGGTAGGAGTTTTGTATACATCATACAACTGCCTGTAGTTTGGCAGTCCTGCTTTTTGTTCATCATCACGCGCTTCCTTGGTTTGTGCAGTAAAAATCCATCCCTTGTCCAAGCTCTTCTCTTGTATGAACTTCTTTAATTCCTGCGTTGTATTCTTGTCTGAACTTACATTTACACTATATAATGTAACACCCAAGCCTTTCCATCTTGCCTTATACATAGAATCAATTCGAGGAAGTTCTGTTTTACAATGACCACAAGTTGGATCCCAGAATACGACAAAAGTAAACTTGCCAGCAAGCTTGTAGAGCGAAACTGTTTTACCTGTAGTATCCGTTAAATCTAGTGGTGGCGCAGGATTACCCAATTGATTTGCCATCAAACTATAAGCTCGTTCTACAATCGTTTTCCTACTTGCTGCGTTCAGATAGGTAGTGTCTCCCTTTGCATAAAAATCTTCAAACATCTTCACAAATACCTTATCCTGACCCATTATTTCTGGGTTTATGTATTTATTAGTGAACTTAGTTAACAGATAAGGATAGATTTCTTTACCAGTACGAGCATACAACATGATGTATTTTATCTCTTTAAAAATGCTATCAGGGTCAGCAGATACCAATGTTTTGAAGTAGTTATCCAATTTCGATTCGAAGAAAGGGGTGCGTAGCAACCTGTCGTCATTAAACTCTACATCATCCCAAAAATGATCCTTCACATAATGATAAGGATACAAGGAGTCGACCTTCCCATTTACTACTGGAATTGCAGGATATTCTGGTTGTTTCATGGCATTCAACAAACCACTTAGCAATGAATTTGGATGCTTCTTTGTAAGGCTGTCTCTGTATTGTTGCAATGCCTTATTCTGCTTAATTATTTCATTTCTAAGTTTAGCTGAGTCTGCTTTTGTTGTCGACACCTTGAACTTATCACTCAAATCCGACAACAACTTCCCTTGCTTTACAGAGTATTCAGAATAACTTTTAAATATGTCATTCTCAACGGACCCCTTTATAATTGGGTCTTCCTTCTTGGCTGTATCGGCTTCCATAGAAAAATGTTGCTTCTCATCCATCAGAAACTCAAAAAGTATGGCATACTTAGGTGATACAACAAAATAGATTCCTTGTGTGTACTTTTTAACTGGCTTAAAAACACCTTTACTTGCATCGTCAAGAAACACAGAATCTACCAAAGTCTTTCCTTTTCCATAATAGCTCCCAATATATACCCAAGTTTTCTTGTAAGGCTTCAATGTAAGACTGATACTGGTTGGGATAGAAGATTCTCCACTTCCCTTCAGCTGACTCGTGCTCGTAGGTTTTGTAACCTGAGCAAAAGAATAAGAGAAAATGGTAAATAATAAAATAATACTAGCTATATACTTCATTGTTGTCTGCGATAATTGGCCGTAAAAGTAAGCCTTTAGTGTGTTGTTCGATTTTCGATTGGAAAGTAAAATTATTTATTAAAAAGTTAAATCTCATCCATTATTAATATCAATTCGTTCGAATTAATACACAATATACTTTTCAGTCGTAAAAAATACTGATTTATCAATATCACAGATTAAACCAAGAAATCATTTTTTAACCAATCCCATAAATACTTCCTCCCTAAATTTGCAACTATGAAAATAAGCAACGAGATGAAGGTGGGGCTTCTCACAGCAATGGCACTCACTTGTCTTATACTGGGATTCAACTTCTTGAAAGGAAAAAATGTTTTTAAAACAGGGAACTTCCTTTTCGCAAAATATAGCAACTCTAAGGGCATCTTAGTATCCAATGGTGTATTCATAGATGGATTTAAAGTAGGCAGTGTCTACGAGATAGAGAGCGCCGATCCAAGCTTAAAAGAAATTGTTGTAACTATCAAACTGAACGGCAACTACAACATCCCTAAGAACTCAATTGCCTCAATTCAAGAAAGTATGCTATCGTCCCCCACTATGAATATAATTATGGGCAACGATACACACTATTTTCAATCAGGAGACACTATTGCAACATCCGACAATCCAAGTTTATTTAGTAGCTTGGGTAATAAGATTGCACCTGTTGGCGATCAATTAAAAGCAACGCTGGTAAGTCTGGACAAGGTATTGAACAATGCCAACTCGCTTATGGACAATGATAGTAAAAGAAATCTGAAACAAACAATAGCCAATCTGGACTCTGTTACCAGAAGCTTGATTGTAACTTCAAGGTCTATCCAAGCCATATTAGCAACTCAATCTGTTACGATTGCTCAAACAATGAACAACGTAAATAGCTTTACAAAGAATCTAGCTGATAATAATGAAAAGGTAACAAAATCTATGGCTAACCTAGAAAAGACGACTGAAAACTTCGCTAATGCAGACATAGATGGAATGATTAATTCGCTAAAGAAAACAACCAACAGCCTGAACTCAATACTTGAAAAAGCAAATAGCAAGGATGGCACACTCGGTATGTTGATGAATGACAAAGTACTTTACAATAACCTGAACAATACCATCAGAAGTGCCAATATATTGATGGACGACCTGAAAGTTCATCCAAGTCGATACATAAAAATATTTGGTAAAGCCGATAAGACTCCCCCATTAACTGCACCATTGAACGATACCTCATCAATCAAATAATATTTTGAGAGAGATTAAGCTACTTAGTATTTATTTTTTATTGATGTTGGTAACAGTGCCGGGTTACTGTCAGCAGAAGCAAACTGACACTGTCCGTAATGGTAAAACAATAACCATTATTAGCGCTGATAGATATAATTTTCAACAGTTTGATACTATACAGTATGTGTCCCTTGCTGGTCACGCTATCGTACAACAAGAAAAAACCGTATTCAGTGCAGACAGTATTGTACTCAATCAGAAATTAAACACCCTCGAAGCAGTAGGTAATGTACACATCAACGATGCCGATAGCATTCATACCTATTCTCAATATCTGCGCTATGTTGGCAAAGAAAAGAAGGCATACCTAAGCAAGGGCGTGAAACTGACAGACGGAAAAGCAACCCTTACCACCGACAATCTCATCTACGACGTACAACTAAAAACAGGTACTTATACTAATGGCGGCAAAGTTGTAAATGGCAAAACAATACTTACCAGTACCGAAGGCTATTACTATGGTGATACCAGAGATGTTTACTTTAAGAAAAAGGTTGTGATGATAGATCCGGAGTTTAAGATGTATACAGACACATTGATGTATAATCTTACAACCTCTATATCAACCTTTGTAACGAATACAAAAATCATCAATGGCAAACGTACCATCACCACCACCGATGGATATTATGATACCAAAAAGAAGAATGGCTACTTCAACAAGAGAAGTTTTATTGATGACAGCACTTACACTTTCGCTGCAGACAAAACAGCTATTGATGAAGTATCAGGCTTGAGTGAGTATCAAGGTAATGCTGTTTATAGAAGCAAGGATACTGTGGGGGGATATGATTTAATTGCTGGAAACATTAAAATCAATAAGAAA
>CANGFK010000134.1 GCA_947452925.1 Chitinophagaceae bacterium
GTCTCACCAGCTAATGAGTTGTTTTCTATAAATGCATCATAAGGTGCACAACCAACTGGATTGGTACTTACTACTGCTTTTAAACTGTCTGAAATACGAATAATGAGCTGAATAGAGTCTGGCGCGTTGCAATAAGATTGGTCATTAAGCCATAAGCTAGCACGATAGGTGCCAACAGATGGATATTTGTGGGTAATGGTTTGTGGAGCAGTTACATCCTGTTTATCTCCATCACCAAAAAACAGTGTAAAGCTGTTACTTTGAAATGGTTTTAACGCTGTACTGGTATTCTTAAATTCATAGGTTGTTGAAGCACATCCTCCTGTCTTGTTTGCAACTAGGCCGAATGTTGCTTCGTTATTAGCAACTTTTATTATCTGTCTGGAGGTATCTGCTATGTTACAACTGGTTGAATCTACCGAAACTACTGATACCTGAAAAGTCCCTGTGTTTTTATAAATATGGCTGATTGAGGGCTTCACAGTTGTTTCCTTAGGAGAATTATCACCAAAGTTCCAGATGTATTTATTTCCTTCACCTAGGGTATCAATAAAATCTACCGAAAGTGGTACACAGCCAACAACTTTATTTTGTACTCCCTTTATTGTAGACCTTATCGCTGCTCCTACTCCAGCTAAATTAAAAGCAATCTTAACCGCAGCAAGGTTACATCCTCCCGAAGAGCCGTTATTGGGATAGGCGACACCCGAAGTGACTGGGAAGGCTGCACCTCCACCACAGTTAGCACAAACTGATTGGTAGATAACTCCATTTTTATCAAACCTACTCGTGCCTCCATCTACGTGGTTTGGATAGTAGCCTCCTGTTTGCCCAAAGAAACTGCCATAAAGTTGACTAGTTGCATTGTGTTCCAATACAAAAAAGTAGAAGTCACTTCCATCAGTTTGCTTTTTTATGGCATTTCTAGTTACTGAAAGCCCAAAAGTACCCGCACTTTCATATTTCTGTGAGATATTTCCTTTTCCTCCCCAACCAGAAACATATACGTTTTCACAACGGTCTACTAAGAATGCGGTGGGAGATATGTTGGGTGCAAATGCATTGTTTGTTCCGAAAGTGGTAGAGTAGATAAACCCACTTAAATCTTTTTGTAGTTTGGCTATAAACTGTTTGGCTCCTTTTTGTATGAAACTTGCATTTGCAGTAGGCCAACTGCCTGTAGAAGTACCCAAAATATATGGATAACCAAACTTGTCATACTGTACACCGAAAACAATATCATTTCCTGGAGTTCCTAGATAGCTTGTTTGAAGAATACGACTTCCATCATTTGTCATCAAGGTAATAAACCCATCGCAGACGCCACCCATGAAATGAGGAAACAGTGTGTTGGAAGTGTCGCCCGGCAAGTCAGTACTTGTTGTGGCACCAGCAACAGCTAGCAAATTAGTTGTTGGATCAAGTGCTAATACAAAGGCTGCATCATCACCATTACCACCAAGATAGGTGCTAAATAGTACAGTTCTTAAATCAGGGGAGGTTTTGAGAACTACTGCGTCTTGATTGTACCCTCCACTTTTGTTACTTCCATGAACTGAATTATTAGTGACTTTAAAGTCTGTTGACTGTGTACAGGAAGCTAAGTATATATTTCCTGAACTGTCTATGATGACTTCACTGCGGGAATCATCTCCATAGTTTCTTCTGATTGAAACTGAACCCCTTACTGCATTATTGGAATACTTATTTTGGATATTAACACCATCATTACCCGTCCCACCAATACATCTGGATCCTATTAACCCTGTGCCTGAAGCATTTAGTTTAGTTAGGATTATATCAAACTTGGTATCACTTGCCTTTCCCTGTCCATAGTGCTCTATGTCGACAGGAAAAACAGGATAATTAGAAGAGGTTGTTTTTCCAGATACGATAAGATTATAATTTGCGTCTACAACAAGACTGTGTGGGTACTCATTGCCAGAACCTCCGATGTAGGTTGCATAGATAACTTTTGTACCTATTGGGTTAAATTTCATGATGCCAATATCAAAACCTCCAGCATACCCTTCTCCAGTTCCATTGTTTCCACCACCAAACTGAGTCTGAAATGCTCCATTAGTGGTCGGAAATCCTGAACCAAAAACGATACCTCCTGCATAGAAATTTCCTAGCGCATCATAGGTAGCACTATAACCCCAATTGTCAGATCTGCTCCCAGTGAATGTACAGAACACAAACTGAGGGTCAATTATCAGCGTAGTTTTTTTATCAATGATTTCTGAAACATTAAAATGAACAATGTTACCATTCACCTTATACCTGCACTCCACTTCTTTCCTTCCGATAAGGGTATTAAACTTATAAGAGGAAGGAATGCTTTCTTTTATTTCACCTACAGAAGTCCGCACGGACAGTTGTCCCCTTTTTAGACTTACTTCATCTGCTCCGTCAATATACATCACAATATCATTGGCATTGCCTCCGGGATTGATAATGAAATCGTATTTTAGACTACCCATGTCTGTATAATACCTTATATCGATGTTGGGATAGATGTTTTTGTAGGTAACAGCGGTGAATACCCTGCAGTTGCCAGCCCATTTACTAGAGTCTTTGCCAAGTATATAATTATTGTATTTCTCCAGTGGCTTATCTGGTAGCGCTACAGGATTAGGATTTGCATTTAGAAACTTCACCTCATAAATATGTCCTTTTATTGTAAAGTTAAAATCAGCTGGTTCAACTACTTTCCCGTTTGTATTAATGGATAATGTGTTTTTTTTTCTATCTGTTAACGCATTTCCTGACACTACATTTTTAGCAAATGAAGCACTATCGTGCGGATGTATTTTTTCGTAAAGTTCTTTTAGGTTCGTAGTATCGTATTGAAGCATTCTATAACCACCATCTGGCTTAAGCGCAAAAGCGCCAACGGTCATTTCTCCTTTAAATTGTATGTTCTTATCCCACTGTCCTTTATTCTCTACAAACTCTAGGTTTTGCTGAGATTGCACATTGGATGAAATCAAAAGAAGTATGAAAAATATATTGTATCGTAAGATAGAATTCATTCAGACAAATATCAATTTAAAATAAACACTGCCAAGCCCTTTCGCCGATTATAAAACAACCTCTGCCCAGCCTAAGCAATCTTGCTCCACCCTGTCTTTCCTTTCTGTTGTTGAAGGAAATTTTTCAAAGGCAAATTCTCTGCCATATCTAATCTTTCGTCCTTTGTTACTACTGCTTCGGCCCATTGTTTAGCAGATTCCAACACTTGTCTGTCATTTACGAGAGAAACTAGTTTAAAGTTCAAAGCACCGCTCTGTCTTGTCCCCTCTATATCTCCCGGCCCTCGTAGTTCTAAGTCTTTTTCTGCAATCTTGAAACCATCATTGGTGGCACACATCACCTTGATACGTTCCCGGCCTTCTTTGCTTACTTTCTGACCCGTTAAAAGAATGCAAAAGCTTTTCTCACTGCCTCTTCCCACGCGTCCTCTAAGTTGATGTAACTGTGATAAACCAAATTTCTCGGAACTTTCTATAACCATCACACTGGCATTCGGCACGTTCACACCCACTTCAATAACCGTTGTGCTGACCATTATGTTTGTTTCGCCATTCACGAATCTGTCCATATTGGTTTGCTTCATATCGGAAGGCTGCCTTCCATGAACCATGCTAATCAGGTAATTGGGTTCTGGGAAAAAGCTCTTTACTTGTTCATATCCTTGCATCAGATCTTCGTAGCTCACCTTTTCGCTTTCATCAATCAAAGGATAAATAATGTAGGCTTGACGCCCCTTTCCTACCTCTTCCCTGATAAACTCCATCACACTTGCCCTTGCCATTTCATCGCGGTGTACGGTCAGTATTGGTTTTCGTCCAGGTGGCAGTTCATCCATCACACTATAATCCAGATCGCCATACGCCGTCATTGCAAGTGTCCGTGGAATAGGTGTTGCTGTCATTACCAATATATGTGGAGGAATCTTTGCCTTCTCCCACAGCTTCGCCCGCTGAGCCACACCAAAACGATGCTGCTCATCCACCACTACAAAGCCAAGATTCTTAAACTGAACCGTATCTTCTATCAAAGCATGAGTGCCCACCAGAAAGTGAAGTGATCCATCCAACAGCGCAGTATGTATTGCCCTACGTTCTTTTGCTTTTGTACTGCCCGTCAATATCCGGATGTTCAAAGGCATTTCTTTCAACAACTCGCTCAGACCACTATAGTGTTGTTGCGCCAGAATTTCCGTTGGCGCCATAATGCAACTCTGGTATCCGTTGTCCGCTGCCAACAACATACTCAATAAGGCCACAATGGTCTTCCCACTCCCTACGTCGCCCTGCAATAATCGGTTCATCTGATGTCCCCTTGCAGTGTCCTGACGTATTTCTTTCAGTACTCTTTTCTGTGCATTGGTGAGCTCGAAAGGTAAATGATTGTTGTAAAAGTTGTTGAAGTAGTCGCCAACCTTTTCAAATAATACACCCAAACTGCTTTTGTGGCGTTGTAAACGAATAAGGCTCAACCGCACTTGTGCAATAAAGAACTCTTCGAACTTAAGCCTGTTCAAAGCCCTTTCATATTCTTCAGGGGAGATGGGGAAATGTATTTTCAAATAAGCTTCATAGCGAGGCATCAGCCTTAACGCTGCCAACACTTCATTAGGAATATTCTCCGGGATATCCTTTTGCTTCAGTTGAGAAAACAGTTGTTTGGTAAGTGCGGCCAATTGCCTTCCCCCCAGATTTCTTGCTTTTAACTTCTCGGTGCTAGGATATACAGGCTCCAGAAAGTTTTTAGCGCCTTGTTGTGCAGGTACAAACAACTCCATTTCGGGATGCACCATCTGTGGTTTGTTGTTGAAGACCCCTGTTCGACCATACACTAGGTAGCGTGAGCCCAGTACCAAGTTCTTTTCTACCCAGTTGATGCTCTGAAACCAAGCTAGTTCCAATACACCCGTTCCATCCTGCAATTGTCCAACAAGTCTGCGGCCTCTTCCCTCGCCAATAGCTTCCAGGTGGGTAAGCCTGCCTATTACCTGAATAAAATCGGTATCGGTATGAATGTCAGCAATAGAATTTACCTTGGTTTTATCTATATGCCTGAACGGAAAATGCCCGAGCAGATCCTCGAAAGTATAAATGTTGAGGTCTTTCTTAAGAAGATCGCCCCTGATGGGACCAACTCCCTTTAGGAACTCAATGGGTGTTGTCAATATATTTTCTGAGTAATTGATAACCGTTTTATTTTGGATGCAAATATACAGGCTGGCAATCAGGCAGCTATTATTATCAGTAACAGCTAGACACATCTGTTTCTCGCATCTTCCCATCTGCTGCTTTTAGTTTCAACTGTCGACAATTTGTCGACAGTTCAAGCCCATCCTCCATTTTTACCCTTACTTTCATCTTAAACCAATAATCTCTTGGATTACTGCTGTTGCTCAGTACTTCTACCACATCAATTACAGAAAAAAGCCAATATTGCCCTTCTTCATCCCAATGACTCCTCACTTTCTTCTCCTCAAACAATTTGATATTTTCCATACTTTATATTTCAAGCAAATCTATCCTTTTGCTGCCCGTGTTGGTATACTGAATTCAGACGTTTGTTGCAAATATACAGGGTGACTAGTAGGCACCTATTATTGTTAGTGATTACAGGTTGTAAGGTGACTTTTAGGAATAACTAGCTAGACCTTGTGTATTTTTTAATAACTAGTGTGGATTTGTTGGTTCAGTACAATAAATCATTAATGAACCAGTTATGTCATTTTTTTAAAATAATATGAATTATGACTGATGCAAAACCAGAAAATATTGGGCTGAATGCCGTAACTAATAACCATAAAATTTTCTTTTTGATAGTGTAATTTTGGAACTCGTTCAAGAAATGTTCTAACAGAATTGCTGTTTTTTCTTTAGTGTAAATTCGACTAAGGATGAAATAAATTAAAAGCACTTCTACAAAAGCAGAGATCTGTAACACTAAAAGTGGTTGCGTATTAAAACTTTGTAAATCCATTTTCAAGTAATACGAAATAACATCCATTAAAATGGAAAATATGCACCAAAGTGTAATACTCAGCCATAAAATTGATAGTCTTCTACGCCATCTTTTTTCACTAATTGTGGCACCATTTGCTAATGTAACGTAGAGTTTACTAATAAGATTCATAAAAAATATTATCTACTATTCTGCTCATTTTGGTGTTCCAAATTCTACCGCCTTTATGTTTTCCTCACCAGCATCAGTCAAATTATCACCCAAAAACACACTGTAAAACTGAGAATAAAGATAGTATTTTGAGATTAAACTTGAAATAATACCTTTTTTAATAAAATAATACTGTAATATCATAGGATAGTACAACTACCTATAAAATCTTGGGTTAACTCAATTTCAACGCAACTACTGTGTCTGCACGGCATCTAAAAAAGACAATATACTCAAAATTTTATTAAGCCAAAAGGAAGTCTATTAGTTTACTGATGGCTTTTTTGCGGTGGCTGTATTGGTTCTTTTCGTCCATCGTCATCTCCGCAAAAGTTTTGTCGGCACCTTCAGGGATAAATATGGGGTCATAACCAAACCCTTTCAGTCCTTTTTGTTCGGTGGTAATGCGCCCTTTGCAACTACCTTCAAACAAGTATTCTTTCTCATTCAGAATAAGCGAAACAACCGTACGGAACTGTGCTTGCCTGTCCGTTTGCCCTTCTAGGTTAACCAATAATTTATCTATATTAGCCTGAAAGTCTCTTCCTTCTCCTGCATAGCGGGCACTCTTTACGCCGGGTTCGCCATTGAGGGCAGCAACTTCCAACCCGGTATCTTCACTAAATACATTCTCCTTAGTCATGGAGTGAATGACGGTAGATTTTTCCGTAGCATTTGCCTCTAGCGTATCGTATGGCTCGGGAATGTCAATGTCTATCCCCGCTTCTTTGAGGGTGATAATATTGAATAATCCATTGGTAACTTTTCTTATTTCCTCAACCTTATTCTGGTTGTTAGTAGCAAAAATGAGTGTATGCATCGTATTATTGAGTTGAATATTGCTCAGTTGATCAGGCGCAAGCCTGAAATGTTCCCTTTTGAGTTTACATTTCGGGTCGAAAATAGGAAGTTTGCGATTATGAAAACCAATAAGGGCATCACCCAAACCCTTATTTTAAAATAGTACTCCGAAAAGACACCACAGTAGACACAATGTCCGAAATAGTTGACATAAAGTCCGACACACTACTCAATAATGTGACCACAGTAGTCAATAAACCCAACACACTACTCAATTAAGTCAACATACTACTCAATAATCCCAAAATAGTACTCGTTTAATTCACCACAGAATTCAATTACTTCACCACAGATATCGATTATTTCAAAATGGCATCAATTTCAGAAATTAGTGCAAGCAGTGGTAGGCAATACCAATAAAAAGCATGTCAGGCGTTCTACTGTAAACGGCGTATCCATTACCTTTGCAAAAATTTTGACGAGAGGTAATGGTGTATTTAACTAGGTTGGAGCATTTTAATGCAGCACATAAATTGTACAATCCCAATTGGAGCAAAGAGAAAAATGAAGAAGTATTTGGTGTTTGCGCCAACGAAAACTGGCATGGACATAACTTCGATTTGTTTGTGACAGTAAAGGGAACACCTGACCCAGACACCGGTTTTTTGATGGACGTAAAGAAACTAAGCAAGCTGATTCAAGAACACGTTATCAAAAAGCTGGACCATAAAAACCTTAATCTGGATGTAGACTTTTTGCATGGCAAGATGTGTAGCACAGAGAATCTGGCAATAGGAATCTGGAATGAATTAGCGCCACACATACCGTCAGTGGTGCAATTGCACTGCATCAAACTGTATGAGACACAACGGATTTATGTAGAATACTTTGGAGAATAAGAAGTGACTTTAATTTATTAAATCGGAAAACGTTTAATAAATTATTTTAAATTTTTAAACAAAATAAAAGCCTTATTGGTTTATATATCGTACATCAATCGGGGAATGATAATTTAAAATACTAGTTTAGAAATATTATTTGCCAATTGATTTATATTTGAAGCATTGTTACTAGCTTGGTTGTTGTTCTTTTTTTCTGGCCACTTGGTAAACACACTTTTTACACAGTGCTGGAAGGTTGGTAACGTTAGGTTTCTTAGATTTTTTACAAATAGATTTTGTTTTCTTAGTTCCACACGAAAATATGAGGGATGTTAAAGAAATCGACTTATTTATGCAGTTTTATATGAATAAAGTA
>CANGFK010000135.1 GCA_947452925.1 Chitinophagaceae bacterium
AGGGTAGGTTATAATGGACAGCTAACTTGTCTACGGATTCAATATTCGGAGGGTATTTGCCTACTGAATAATATCGTGTCTGTGCTTTGTAAATGGTATAAATTAAACAGATGTCTGTTTGGGGATTATGTTTGATGATTTGTCTGATGATACCCTCCATTGCTTCATTTGGTCCACCATTAACGGCAAACTCTACAAAAACTACATCTGGATGGTAATTTAATACCTGTTCCTGAAGCCTGCAAGCTCCCAAGTCAGTACCGGTGCCAGATATGCCCGCATTAATAGATTTGAAAACGATAGTAGGATAGATATTTTGCAAATTAGCGGCAAACTGCATTCTGTAACACTCATCAGCACGAGTGATACTTCCTCCTAAATAAGCGATAGTTAAAGGTTTACCACTTTTTGCTTTCGAAAAGAAATTGGGTAATCCACCTCTAATTGAAAATTCTTTTTCATCTTTAAAATCACTCACAGCAAAGTTTCCAAAAGACTGATTAACTGAAAAAATTAATGGCATTGCACCAGTTTGACTAGCAGCAATCAAACTATCACTTGTTCGATTTTGGGTTTGCTGTGCAAACGACAATCGGTATGAAAGCAAGATTAGAAAAATAGAACAAATAGATACTTTCAATAACACATTTTTCATTTATTTAAGTTGTGATTAAATAATAAAACAAATATTGTTAAACTCTTTCTGTGGAAAGCTACACCCCAAAGACTCTAATTTTCTGCCAACCTACTATTAATTAGATGCTAATTTTATAAGCCGACCCATTATCAAATTTACTGGCCCTAGCAAACCTGAAGGCAATAATCTGTCTTCTTTTCGATAGTAATTCCATGTAGTGAAAGTATATCTACCCTTATTTGGTCTTGGTCGTTGATAGATAAACCAATCAGGAAAAGCTGTTAATGACCTCCCCCTATACAACTTTTCTTTATCCGAAGTAAAGGTAGGTTTACCCCATTGTATGTCCTCGGTTTCTTGTTCATCCCCTATCAACCTATTAGCCCAAGTATTTGTAACTTTTATGGTCAATAAATTTTCACCTTCATGCACTGCTTCTGCAATAGATAAAACAAAGGGTGGTTTCCATAATGTAGCCATCAATTGCCCATTTACCTCTACCTCCGCAATGTCTTTTACAGCCCCTAAATCTAAATAAAGTAGCTTATCTGCACCCAACATCTCTTTAGTAATTATCAACTTCTTAGTGTAAGTAGCAGTGCCAGAAAAATACTTAATCCCATTATCTGCATTTTCACTCCAAGAGCTTAATGTAAAAAAGGTTGCTGATGTGGGTGTACCTAAATTTGGAGGAAAATCGACTTGCCAACTTCCATCTAAAGCAATTTGATTAGGTATTGAAGCCACATTTTGAACAATCTTTTTATTCCGTTTAGTGATGAGAGAATAAGTTCCATTTTGAGTAGCTAATAAATATTGATTTCCATTGATGTTTTTAACCGATAAATTGGAGGCATTACTAGAACAGGAAACAAAATTATTGATTATAGTAGAGGGTTTTCTAAAAACAATAAACCAAGATTGTAATGGATTAAAAGGCAGTTTAATAATAGTTCTTCCCTCTTTTTCTTCCCAAATAGTAGCATCACTAACTTTTCCAGTTTCGGCATTCCACAATTCAGGCACTTTGCCATTAACCCTTAGAGATAAATTTACTGTTTGATACTTTTCTGTTTGGTTAGCAAAGAAATAAAAATCTGTTTCCTCTTTTTTTCTATGTGTCCAAACAATGTCATTCCCATTTGAAACACCATCTATTTCTGCATCTTTTGACACTTTCAAATCAGCTAGTACCTCTTTTAGTTCTTTTCCCCAAATAACTTTTCCCTTTCCATAAGTGTTTTCAAAACCCTTGATACCATCACAGTTACCCCATACTTCCTGACCAATTTGCTTTACTTTACTATCCTCGGAAGGATAATTTGTTAGACTATTATTCTTAATTGGCTTCGGAGCGATAACTATAGCACCATCAGCAACTAATTGTTTCAACTTTTTTGCCAATGAAAAACTAATCGTTGTATTGTTTGGCAATATCAAAACCTGATAACTCATTCCACTCACTGTGGTAAGCAGGCCAGCTTTTACCGTTATTTTATTTATCAGTTCCTGCTCACTAATTGCATCTCCACAATACCCGTTTTCAAGGGTATACCCCTTTACCCCATCCCCTAACAGGTAACATACATCTGCCACAAATTTTCCCTGCTGCAATAAATATTGACACCTAGATAAGTAATCTATCCATGATTTTGATTGATTCCACCACGTATTATTAGGATTCATTTGTAATCCATAAGGACCCGCAACCATACCAGGCTTAAAATTAGAAGACCAAGGTTGGTGTGCCATCACATGTATTTCGTATCTATTAATGCCCTTCGAATAGGCTAAATCTCCCTCAGCTTTCAAATTGATTGGCGTAGTATTCCAATTAGCAAACTCAGGCGAAGTTGTATATGACTCAGCAGCAATAACCTGCTTGCCAGCAATATGCCCCGCAGATGCCGCCAATGGCAATGACCACCATCCATAAACTTTATTGCTATGCCAAAACTCTCCAGCAGGAATATCTGCCTTCACACCCCCATTCAAATAATTAAAAGGAGTGTTGTAAGGTTGCAATTCTATCTTCATATTTGGATACTGATGAGTAAGGTCACCAATTGCGGCATAATTTTCATCCACAAATAATTCTGCTATTGTAAGTTTATAATCTGCCAGAAATCGCTTGGTTTCATCAGGACTATTAACGGTATAACCATTTAAAACAGGCAGCCATTTTAATAATTCATATCCCCTTCTCCATTTAAATTCAATGGCAAATTGGGGTGTCCAATTCTGTTCACCAGCCTCATAGCTATCTACCAAGATAGTTGATAGGGTTTTACCTGCTAGAGTACCTGCTTCCTTAATTATTCTAGCAGGATAGTTTTCAAAATGAGTTTTTAGTGCTTCCTTGTTCATCTTATCACATTCCAAACCATTTACTTCTGGTGAAACTGGATGTTGCATATTACCCGTAGTAGTGTATCCGAAACGTATCAATCGCCAATCGCCTTCTGGCTTTGTCCATTTCACAATGCCGTTGGTGTCCATCAACGAGGTAAGATCTTTTGTATAATCGCCAAATACCTGTTTGGTACTATCACTATGAAGTTTGATGGCTAACACAGAAATATCTCTGTAAAAGTTCCATTTTGCATCTACCTTAGGCTTTGTAAGTTGAATAACAAGTTCATTTTGATTCAAAAATGTTTCAGTAGAGACTATTTTTAGCATCGACTGTTCAGGCTTAATCCACGGCCCTCCGTTTGTAGACCAACCTAAACAATCTTGAAAGGTAAAGTCAAGCCCACAGCGTTGAGCTTCCTTGATAGCAAATTGAATGAGTGCCCACCATTCATCACTCAACGTTTTCACATTGGGTAATTTACTATTCAAAAGCTTACTATCAGATATTTTCACATTCGGATCCATCTGAAAGAATACAACTCCACCAATACCCACTCTTTTCAAGGCTTCCATATCTCTAGAAATGCCTTCCTTACTAACCTGTGTTCCCATCCATCGCCACCAAACCATTGGCTTTGCAGCATTTGGTGGATTTTCGAATCCTTTTACAAGCATATTATCTGCATTTTGGTATTGTGCATAAATCTGTTCATTAAAAAATAAATTGCTGATGAAAACAAAAAAAATGACAAATATGTGGTTGATTATACTATTCATTCTCATAATTCCAATTAAAATTAATATTTAAGTTTAGTAAGCATTATACTATTGCAAAATGAAAAAAGCCAATAAATTAAGGGGTTACATTAGTTTGTATTGAACATTAAATTTCATTTATTTCAACTCCTTCAAATCTCCATCGACTACATATTCTTTTCCTCCTACTAAGGACATCGTCTTTGTTTTGTCTTCAATTCTAAATTGATATTGACCTGTAAATGTTGGTTTAATGATTGCCTTATTCAGCTTTTTATCTTTCCAAAATAAATCAATTGTCAAATTACCCCTTGCCTTCAATCCCTTTATATATCCATCCTTCCAAGCTGTGGGGAGGGCAGGTAAAAAATGAATAAATCCTTCATGACTTTGTAAAAGCATCTCTGTTACACTTGCAGTATAGCCGAAATTGCCATCTATCTGAAAAGGATATGCGTTAAATAAGTTTGGATATAACCCTGTTTCATGCCTAATACCTGCAATTGTTGACGGTGCAGGATATATCTGTTTCCTAATTTTCTGTATCGCCTTTTCTCCTTCCATCAACCTTGCATAAATGCCAATTCGCCACGCAGTACTCCATCCCGTACTCTCATTGCCCCTTGCATCTAAGGAAACAACAGAGGCTTTTGCCCAATCAGGTGTTAGAATAGGACTGATTTGTCGTCCCGGATAAACGCCAAACAAATGTGAATTATGTCGATGATGGTCATCTTTTCTATCTACATCTTCCATCCATTCTTGCAACTGCCCCCATTTACCAATTAGTGGTGGCAACATCTTATTCCTAATGGCCATTATTTTTTCCTTGTACGCATTATCCTTATTCAACACATTTTCTGCGTCAATATAATTACTGAATAAATCATACACTATTTGTTGGTCGTAGGCAGCACCGGGATAGTGTGTTTTATCCCCTTCTTTTAGATTAGGGCCATGTTCGGGCGACCATGCATCTGGGCTAATCAGTTTTCCCTCTTTATTTTCAACTAAATGTCCCTCCCAATATTCCGCTATTTCTTTTAGAAATGGATAAGCCCGTTGTGCTAAGAAATCCTTATCGAGGGTAAAAGCATAATGTTCCCAAAAATGTTGGGATAACCAAGCTGCTCCCGGACGATTGATTTTCCATTTAGAAGAACCACCAAAAATATTGTTGGTACTATATTCCAACCATCCTTTATTTGTTTTAAGAGCGGAGTCTTGACTTTGTTTACAGACTTGTTCGAGATTCTCCACCCATTTGAAGAGCGGGAAATGACATTCACTCAAATTAGTTGTTTCTGCCAACCAATAATTCATCTCCACATTTATATCTGTTGTGTATTGAGAGTACCATGCAGGCTTTACATCATTATTCCAAATGCCTTGAAGATTACTTGGCAATCCTCCTTTTCTTGAAGAACTAATCAGCAGATAACGTCCGTATTGATATAATAAGACTTCTAATCCATTATCTTTTCCTTTATTTAATCCATAAGCAATCAACCGCTTATTAGTGGGGGTTGTATCCATATAATTACCCTCTCCTAAACTGATTCGAACACGATTGTATAGATTAGTGTAATCATCAAGGTGTCTTTGAAGTAGCTTTTGATAGGGCGTATTTGATACTAAATTGAGTTGATTCTCCAACTCCTTAATAGGCAATTGTCTTACGAAACCCTTGTTTGCATCATTTTCAAAAGAGGTGGCGGCTAACAAATAGAGCGTAAACTCATCCGCATTCGAAACCACAATTGATTGACCATTTACGGTTTGCGTTCCTCCCTTCACTTTTACGGAAAGCCTTGATTGATACTGCATACTATTTTCTTTCAGCATCCCAGTGGCAGTAATTGATTGACCATTTGCAACGATTGAGGCCTTATGTGCATCAGTCAATTCTATGGTACAATTTAAACTCTTTGGAGTGGTGGCAGAATAACGAACAATCAATGCCTTATCGGGGTAACTAATAAAATATTCCCTTTTATAATTGGCATTTGAGGTTTTATAAGTAACAGTCTGCAAGGCACTATCCAAGCAAAGCCTTCTATGATAATTTGAGTATTCAGTTTCCTTTTGAGAGATTTTAATAGTCCCAAAGGGTTGATAACTGCCCATCAAAGTCGGACTTCCTGAAACTAAAGAGGACTCATTGAACTGTATCAATTCATTTTGAACGCCGCCAAATACCATCGCACCAATAGTTCCATTACCAAGAGGCAATGCCTCTAACCAGTTTTTGGCAGCACTATCATACCATAGAGTCTGTGTTACTTTTGTCTTTTGAGCAAGTGATATCCCTACTATAATTTGCAAGAAGGAGAATAGGGCAAGTCCTTTTAAAATATGTTTTTTCATCATAATCGTTTAATTCAACTCAATGGCAGCCAATGATAATGCAGAGATTTTTACTGGTATGGATTGATTTTCTAATTGCAAAATGACTGTCTTTTCAGTATTCTCATCATTTTGTACAATCATCTTATAAGTCCCTTTCGGGGATTTCAAAGCAATACAAGGAGCATCAATACTCAAATAATGTGCAATGCGAACGTCGCCTTTCTTGATAAACTTGCTAATCAGATACATCACTGCGTAATCGGGATTATAAGTTATTGAGCCATTAGTCCGATTGATATTGATGAGTGCATTCTGTTTCCAATTCCAACCGCTCTTCCCTGTTTCATTCAAAATCATATTCCAATAAGCATAGTTTTCCACTCCATTGCATAGATAATCTGTAATTTCCTTTAGTCGTTTTTGGGCTTGAACAATACTATTGTCGCCATTATAACAAATCCCTTCAGTATGCATCATCTTCACTTCAGGAAAAAGTGTTTTTAAATCGACAATATTGGGAGCCTTCGTGTATTGTATGCCGATACCTGCAATCGACTTCCGAAGATTCGCATCAGCCAATAATTCCAATGCCTCAAACTTTCCATAAACCCGATAGGTGCCCGCCCATATTTGGGTGGATACATTTCTTCGTTTAAATTCAGGAGAAAGATATTTCAAAATGAATTGACTCATCTGAGCGGGAGGCATCAGGCAAGAGGGATAGTTCGTATTAGCATCCGTTTCGTTTTGAGGGGTTATTCGATGAATAGTGACCCCACTTTTAGCGTATTCAGTGATATATTTTGAGAGATACTTTGCATAGGCAGTAAATATCTGTGGACTATCAATCAGTGCATTATTATTTTCTTTTCCTACCAATTTCCCCGATTCCTTTAGCCAAGAAGGCGGACTCCATGGCGACGCAAAAATCTTTACATCGGGATTGACATGTAGGGCAGCCTTGATATAGGGTAAGACAAATTTCTCATCACGCTTGATAGAAAAAGACTTCATTTCGTAGTCACCAGCTTTTACTGAATAACTATAGCCATCAATACCAAAATCGCTTGAACCAATTGCGGTACGGCAGAAACTAAAACCACAACCATTAATAGTATCGAAGAGATTGGTTAGAATCTCCTTTTGCTTTTCGGGATTTAGACTCAACAAAGCCTCTCCACCAATTTCGTTAAAGCAACCGCCTATTCCTGTTATTGTTTGAAACTGTAGTTTGGGATAAATCCACAACTTATCCTTTGCCGTACTTGAAAGTGAATCCTGAATATATTCCTTGATAGGATTAGCCGTAATTGGTTGATTTTTATCAAAAGAAATGTAATAGACCTTCGCCCTTTTCTTTTGTGCTGATGCTACATTAAAAAGTAATAATGCAAAGACGATGACTACAAATTGTATTTTTCTATTCATATTAAAGCGTTTTTATTACAACAATGGTCACTATGTAAAAACAAGGGACACAAGGTGATTTTGTTAAGATTATTAATAATCAACTTTAAACCTAATACTTATTACTTTACAACCTAATTCTTCTTTTCATACACCCTCACATAATCAACTTCCATTGCAGAACCATTCAACTGTTCTTCCTTGATACTTCCCGACCAACTGATGATAGCCTCGCTCAACCAAACAGGAGAAGGACTATAGCAGAAATCATTTTTTACTCGACGAATCTCTTTTCCATCAAAATAAAAAACTAATTCTTCCTTACTCCAATCCAAACCATATACATGATATTCCTTAGAGAAATTGTAGTTACCATTGTTGATATCAGACGTTGACATATCAACCCAATTCGTCCCATCGAAATATTGCAGTTTATAATCGGACATGAACCCTGTCCAAATGCCCTTGTCTTTAAACCCATTGATTATCTGTACACAACCTATTTTCTTAGGTTCGTTAAAGGTCACTTCTACCCACTTTTCTCCAACCGCTTGAGTCACCCAATGTGCAGCTAACTTACCATCTGCAATGTTTTCTTTGCGAAAGTTGTCGCCTTCTTTATAGCAACCACTTACATCAATTTTAGTTTTGTTATCCCGCATGAAATTTACCAACCCATCTACATCATTATC
>CANGFK010000136.1 GCA_947452925.1 Chitinophagaceae bacterium
AATTTTGCAGCCATAGTCCAACGCCTAAGGCGAAAAATTTAACGCAGTTACAGTTAATATTAAACCGCATAAGGAATATCAAATAATTCACTCAAACAGCTTCTTAATCTCTTACAAAGAAATAATCAACGATTTAGATTGAATATCTACCAATTCCAGATCAAATATCAAATCCTTTCCTGCCAATGGATGATTCGCATCAAGCAATACAAACTCTTCTGCTACTTCTACAATCACCACCGGAAATTGCTCCCCTTGGTTATTGCTCATATTCAACTGCATACCAACTTCTGGCACCATATCAGCCGGAAAACGATCTATCGGAAACTCCATCACCATGTCCTCATTCTTTGGACCATAAGCTTGGTCAGCAGGAATTTGTACAGTCCTTTTGTCACCAACAGCCATGCCCATTACGCCATTGTCAAAACCTTCAATCACCATCCCGCTTCCTACCTCAAATTCAAGTGGTTCACGACCATTTGATGAATCAAAAATCGTCCCGTCTGTTAAGGTCCCGTGATAATGTACTTTCACTGTATCACCCTTTTTTACTTGTGCCATTAGTTGTTTTTTTGTGTAAATAGATTACGTTAAGCAACGAAAGTACAGTTCTACTTTATACAGTGCAATTATTTTATTTACTTTAGTAGCTTTTTACTCTTCCAGCAATGAAATATACAGCTTTACTATTCTTTTATTTCTACACAACTTGCCTTTTTGGTCAGTTATACAAGACTACCAGTTTCATAGCCCCCTCCTATCCGGGTGCCTATCAGCTTTCTCAATACCTACCATTGCTCAAAGGCAAGAAGGTGGCAGTTTTTGCCAACCAGACTTCCACAATCGGCAATACACACCTCATCGATACACTTCAAAACAGAGGCATCACTATCGCAAAAATATTCGCTCCCGAACATGGCTTCCGAGGAACTGCTGATGCGGGCGAAACCATTGGCAACTACACCGATAAAGCTACAGGAATCCCCGTCGTCTCTCTCTTCGGCTCCAAAACAAAACCCAATGCTGTCGACCTCAAAGACATAGACATTATGTTGTTCGACATACAAGATGTGGGCGCTCGTTTCTACACTTTCATTTCTTCTTTACAAGGCTTCATGGAGAGTGCAATTCAGTACAATAAACCCCTCATAATCCTCGATCGCCCCAATCCAAATGGATTTTACATAGATGGTCCCGTTTTAGAACCTGGTTTCTCTAGTTTTGTAGGCAAGCAACCCGTCCCTGTAGTCTACGGAATGACGATTGGCGAATATGCCAGAATGTTAATTGGTGAAAAATGGCTCGATTGGAAATACATCCGCAAGGAGGACAAAGAGAAAACCCTTACGCAGATTCTGGGCTTCGAAGAAAAACATACCAATTTCAAACTTACAGTCATCCCTTGCAAAAACTACACGCACAAAAGCAAATATGTCTTGCCCGTAAAGCCTTCTCCCAACCTGCCCGACATGGCTTCTATCTATTGGTATCCTTCCACTTGCTTCTTCGAGGGAGCTGTCATTAGCGAAGGTCGCGGAACCGAGCATCCTTTCTGCATGTTTGGTCATCCATACCTCCCAGATAGTCTATATACCTTCATGCCTGTCTCTAAAGAAGGTGCTAAAGAGCCTAAGTTTAAAAATAAATTATGCCATGGATGGAATGTATACGAACCCGGCAACTTAGTCCTCCATAAACTAAATAATCAGCTGCATCTCGAGTATTTATTGCAGTCCTTTCAGTTGTTTCCTACCAAGGATAGCTTTTTCATCGCGCCAACTAGTGGAAATGAAAAAGATTATTTCTTTAATAAATTAGCAGGGAATAATATGTTGATGATGCAGATTAAAGAAGGTAAAAGTATCGATGAAATTAGAAAAAGCTGGAAGCCTAAACTAGATGCCTTCAAGCTGATAAGGAAGAAATACCTCCTCTATCCCGATTTCTATTAAACTAGATAGGCTATCATTCATAATATGGGCTAATTCACAAGGAATTTTACAGTAAACAAATAGTCTCCCGAAACTGTCCTTTAGCTAACAATTACAAACATGTTACCCCTTTGCGTCCTAAAAGTGAAACGCTCTACTTAAATTTAATACGCTCCTCTGCGATTCTTTGCGCAAACCGCTTTGCGTTCTCTGCGGTTATACTTTTCCTTTCTTTTAACTTGATGAAATCCCTCTCAGGAGAATATCGTTTTTGCAAAGTAGTAGATGAAAAAAAGTAGAAAAATAGTCGCTAATAATTATTTTCTCTGCATTTTCTGTGCCTCTGTGGCAAAAAATCCTATTTAAAATGGAGCGGAGCGAAGTAATTTACGCCAACCTAAATTCTAAAGCCGTGTCTTTTGATATATATCCTCAATAACAACTTTTCATACAATCAATCAGCCATCTTATACATATCCTCCCTCAATGCCCTATTCTTTCACAAAACTTCCCTCACTCACCTGCCCATCCATTGTCCTTATTCGCAGATAATAAGCTCCTGCTACTAAATTTTCTACCGATAAACTCGGATTAGTCGCATCACCCAACGAATGCCTTCCCACAATTCTACCATTATTGTCCACAACAACTACTGTTGCAATATGACTTCCATTAATAGTAAGCCTGTTTCTACTCGGATTCGGGTATACCAACAACTTATTGCCATTTGTTACTGTTTGTATAGAAACAGCCTTACTATATTCAATTGCACCATCAGCATCTACCGTTTTCAAACGATAGTAATTAGTGCCGCTGTAGGGATTATTATCTGCAAACGCATAACTTCCATTGCTACTTTCCATCGCTTTCTCCTCTCCAATAGCCGCAAAATCAATCCCATTTGTACTTCTTTCCACAACAAACAAATTGGTGTTTTCTTCATTAGCTGTATGCCAGTTCAATACCACTTTTTCACTTTGTCTGCTAGCAGAAAAAGACACAAGCGAAACCGGCAATTGCTTACTGCTGATGTATCTCCCCACCGAAATCGCATATACATTATTCGTATCTCTCAAGGCGGAAAAAGTAATAGATGTATCCTTTACACTTGCCTTAAAAACATAGCCAATTGGCGCATCATCCAATGTATCTGTCATGATCAAAAGTATCCCATGACCAATACCGCTGTAGTTCTTTCTGGAATCTAATGCATGTGCAAATTGTCCCGAATCATCAATCACACTTGCTGCATACACACGATATTTTTTCAGTGTAGTGCGTACTTTACTCCCTTTCGTCGCTGGATAAAAACGCTTCAATCCTGCCGAATCAAGTCTTCTCGGCACAGAATCCAGTATCATAAAGTGTCCCGTAGAGGTAGCCTTCGGTCCATACCCAAACGCCAATACATCTCCAGGTAAGCTATTAGCAAAACCGCCTTTCCGCTGACCTATATAGGTATTCAAAGTCGTCCCCACATTCTTGTATGCATTAATCAAGGAGTCTGCAACGTTCCCCGCCACATACTGCCATCCCGGAATCTCTGCAGTAGTAAATTGAGGAAAAGCAACAGCTATCGAAAAAGCATTAGAAGTGGTATTTTTTCCGCCAATTGTCGATTGTTTCAAAGCATTCACGCGCTTTGCCAGGTTCAGATATGCATTGTTGGTACTCGTAGTCCCCCCAACTGCTGCCATCAGCCTGCAACCAAAACCTGAACAGTCCGATCTCGAAAAAAACTTTTGCAATGCACTGTCATAAACCACATCCGGAATCTTGGTGGTCCATATTTTGGTCGCCGCATTAATGCCGTAATAAGCATAATCCGTATCATGCACAAAATAAAGCGACGATTGATCGTACAACTCATCAATCCCATAACTCACACCCCCATATACTATATTAGTACCATTCACAGTAACCCCAGGCATCGTATAATACCCCTGATGAAGCAGATATGGTGTTGCTAATGCCTTCGTAGCCTCCAATATAGAGTTGTAATAAGCATTATTATACGTAGATGTAGCAAAAGGTGGCACCACAGTAGTATCAGTACAATTACTTTTAGCAGAAGCATAGCCCAGCACCAACACATTCAAGCAAAGCCCTGTTACAAGATATTTAAGAAAAGAAAGACTTTTCATGTAAAATTATTTAATAGTATTTTCTACGGAATATGTACCCATTTTCTTCAGATTGTAACAGCAACAATTTGTTAATGCCCGCCTGATATTTCTTGAACCTGTTGTAGAATCTAGACCGATATATAAAACCTCCTTTGGAAAATGTCGATAATTTAGTCATTACCTTCAATTAAAGCAACCCCTTGCGCCCTAAAAATGAAACGCTCTACTTAAATTTAATCCCCCCCTCTGCGGTTCTCTGTGCCAATAACTCTGCGCTCTCTGCGGTTAATCTTTCCTTTTCTCTATTAACTCCTTCTTTTAGTTAATAGACAGCTTTTCAAAACCAGTTAAAACTGCCTCCCCCCTAGCTTTCCCTCAACTATTCCTCCAGATACACCCCCGTTTGTAGTACTTCACCAAGTTATCCCAGAAACTTTAACAGAATAATCCTAAAATAAAAATTATTCCTCAACTATTTACGAAATTAGGTCTACATTACACCCATTATTCTAAACAAACCCAAACACCTTTGTCGATTATATCGCTTCTAATGTCAAAAGCGAATAACAATAATCCCCAAACACATTTTTCTGGTTCAGTAGTTCAAACAATGTTTCAAGAGGTCTAAACATGGGCACAAAAGGCGTTCATTTCTTTCCAAGAAAACAAATAAACGCAGTGAAGACTGAAATTATACCGATGAGAAGAGCGAGAAACGGTAGTAATAGTTCAAGAAATGGTAGTAATAGTTCGAGAAATGGTAGTAATAGTTCAAGAAACGGTAGTAATAGTTCGAGAAACGGTAGTAATAGTTTAAGAAACGTGAGTAATAGTTCGAGAAACGTTAGGAAGACTTCAAGAAATGGAGGCAATTACTCTGGTTTTAGATGGTGACCGATAAAAAAGGAAGGAAATTTTGAATTAATAATTGATGCAAATAAGTTTCAAATTAAAATAAACAGTTACACCTAAAATAATAATCATGTTAACACAAATTCAGTCAAACGAAGTAGCTAAATTTAATAAAATGGGCATCTACTTCTCCAATCAATCCGCAATTGTAGATACCTACGAGCCATTCGAAACAGAAGTAACTGCATTCGCTGCCGATTTAGTCATTCTCAACGGATTTGTACCCGATAAAAATGCCACAGCAGTCGGCACCACCGATCAAAAAAGCCTGGATAAAGTCAAAATTGCAACCAAGCTATCACAGGTTTGTCAAAAAACAAAAGCCTATGCCATAGTCACCGGCAATACCACATTGCAAGCACAAATGACTGCTACAAAAAGTGATATTATCAAAATGAAAGAAACCGATATCATGGGCTACGTGACCACTATTGTAAAACTAGTCACCCCACTGCTCACCCTCGCTCTCTTCATTCCCTATGGCATCACAACAGCGTCCTTGGGCGCAATCACTACTTTGTCCATCAGCTATAACGGGCTCATCGGCAAAGCAAGTGTAGACGAAAGTGGCAACGCAGTAGCCAATGATAAAATAGATGCACAGATAACGAAAATGCAGTTAGAAAAAGAGACCATGGACCTTTTAGTAAGCGAATTCATGACCCTCAATCCCGATTTTGTCGCAGGATACCTGCTCAACACCAAAACAATCAATATAGGGGTTCACCACACAGGTGTATTTGGAAAAATTACTGATAAAGAAACCGAAATAGGCCTCGGCGATGCCATTGTTGTCTTAGAAGGAACTAAAAAAATTGTCCTTGGCAATTTATTAGGAGAGTACACCATCTCCACAGTGCCACCAAAACTCTATACTGTCACAGCAAACGTATTGGGTTATGTACCACAGTCAAAAGTTTTCAAAATACAACGCGGCGCAATACTGGAGCTCGACTTCGAAATGGTTAAAAAGAGCTAATGTCCATCTGCACTCTCCATTAACTACAACTTTATGAAAAGTCTAGCCGCAATAGAAATTAACATCGATGGAATAATCATTTCTGTCGCAACAGAACAACAAACTTTCTGGCAACCAATACTCCCCATCGAAGGAGATTGTATTTTCTCCTTTTGGAACCATACCGTCAACAGAAGAATAACAGAATTTACAAACAAAATCTTTCACGCTACCTTCCCTTCCGAAACATCCATCTTCATCAATTCTCTGCCAATAGACCTGATAGGTTGCATCAACGCAGTAGGAAATGCAACGATCTATTTCAAGCATACAGCAGAAAATGCAGAATCCAAAACCTCAATTCCCGACTTGAAGCTAAAGTTGTTGGATTTTACATTCAAAAATGCAAACAATCCCATTCAGCTCCTACATGAAGATGGCTCAATGTACGATTTCAACAATGCCATGTGTAACCTTCTTGGATACAATATTGAAGAGTACAAAAATATCAACTTCATCGATACCGACCCATACAACAACCCCGAAGGATATGCTATCCTATGGAAAAATATCAAGGTTATTGGGGATTTGATAATATTCCGCAAACTAAAACGAAAGGATGGTAGTATAATAGATGTAGAAATAAATACAAGCTTCATCTCCTTCAAAGGAAAAGAACTGAATTGCTGCTTTGTATCAGATATTACAGACAAAAAAAAAACAGATGAAAGATTAAAGATTATCAATTTCGCCTTTCACCATGCAGCTACCCCAATATTGCTCATCAAAGAAGATGGTACCTTCTACGATTGCAACCAAGCAGCTCAAGACTTATTGGGTTACACCCGCGAACAACTTTTGTCCCTTAAGTCATATAAAGTAGATCCACTGCTCACAAAAGAATTCAGGCAAAAACTTTGGAAAAATCTGCACTCCAATGGCTCAATAGAAATGCAGCAATCATTTCTTCATAGAAACGGTAGCATAATAGAATTGGATATAAAATCAAACTTGGTTACTTATGGTGGGCTCGAGCTCAATTGCACATTCATAACAGACGTCACCGAAAAAAAAGCGCTTAATGAACGCCTCAATTTGGTCAATTACTCTTTCCAGCATGTTTCTACACCAATCATCATGGTCAAAAATGATGGGTCTTTTTACGATTTCAATATTGCATTACTCAACTTACTAGGATATACAAGAGAAGAAATGGAAGAATTAGAAGTAATTGATATAGACCCAGATGCTAGCCAAGAGGTACGAAAAAATATATGGGATACTATTCGTGCAAATAAAACAATGTTACAATACAGGCAAATGAAAAAGAAAGATGGAACCTTTGTCGACTTAGAAATAAGAGCCAACTTATTCTTAAAAGGAGATTTAGAGCTTAATTGTGCCTTTCTGACCGATATAACCGAAAATAAAAAAGCAGAAAAAGATAGATTAAATCTAATTGATGAATTGGTAGATAGTAACAAAGAACTCATCCAGTTTAGTTACATCACCTCTCACAACCTCCGAGCCCCTATAACCAACCTGATATCCATTTGCAAAAGACTAAATCCAGATAATATAAAAGATGATTTAACCAAGAACCTCATCGAAGGATTCAAGCAATCTACTTGTCTGTTAAATGAAACCCTCAACGATTTAATAAAGATTCTTATCATTAAACAAAATACAAGCATTGCACTAACCAATGTAAGCTTCGAAGAGATATTTGATAAGGTTCATCGCTCAGTTTCAGCAATTACGATTCAAAATGCGGTACAGATCCGTACAGACTTCAATGCTGCTCCAACGGTAAATTTTAGTAATATATACTTAGAAAGCATCTTTCTAAATCTCCTCACCAATTCAATAAAATACGCACATCCTTCCAGATACCCAATCATAAATATAAAGTCTTTTATCGATTCAGAAGAAAATACTGTACTCACATTTCAAGATAACGGAATAGGGATGGATATGCATCGGGTGCAAAACAAAATATTTGGACTATACCAGCGCTTTCACAACAACCCCGATGGTAAAGGAATTGGGCTCTATCTCGTTCATTCACAAATCACAGCACTTGGTGGCTCCATCAAAGTAGATAGTGAAGTAAATGAAGGAACAACTTTCACCATAACCTTCCCTCAAACTGTTTATACTTCGTAAATGAAAAGCCAGAGAACAGATTAAATAGTAGCAACTCCATCAAGTAAAAAACGAACTCAATTAAAGTATTTAAATGGGAGCACCTCA
>CANGFK010000137.1 GCA_947452925.1 Chitinophagaceae bacterium
GGTACTTTCCTTTGTAGCTGGCACTTTCACGCCAGCATCTTCATATCCAAAGCCTACAGTATTTGCATTCTGAAGTACGCCTGTGGCAGCAACCAGATAGTTTTTGTCGATTTTAATCTTCACATCAAAGTCACCCCAAACTCCATAAAATTCTCGAGCGATGTATGGATTCGCATTCCATCCTTGATAATCATATTCCACCATTTTAGGATACCATTGACTCATACTATACTTGATTCCTTCGGCATTATCTCTTCCACTTCTGCGAATCTGTACAGGCACCTGCGCCTCAAAAGCAACATCCAATGCAATTTTACTTTTAGGAAGTATAGGTTTTGAAAGTTTAACCTCCAAGATAGTTTCGTGTACAATCAATTGTTGCTCAACACCTTCAATTTTAATAGACTTTACTTTCTGATAACCTTCTTCACTTTCAGTTAGTTTACTAATGCGGTCTTTTACCCGATCATCCCAATCTAGAACGGGTTTATCATTCTCGTCTCTATAAAGAATAGTCTTACCTAGTTCACGACTACGCACATCCATACTGCTATTTGGTTGAAAAGCATTCCAATACAAGTGAAAGAACACCCGATTAAGGGTATCAGGAGAGTTATTCCAATAATCTATCAGCTCGGTTCCTGCAAACTGGTTGTTCTGGACATCCATTTTTACATTGATAGCATATTTTATGCGTTGTTGCCAGCGATCTGGCTGAGCAAAGGCTAAATGAAGGATTATAGTAGAAAACAGAATGGTAAGTAACCCACTTTTTGCCATAATTAAAATTTTATTTATTGCCTAAAAGAAACAAATATTGAATTATTTTTTTTGAATTTGAATAGTTTTTAATTTTTAACCGCTTTTTATAAATAAGAAAAGTTTCACAGGCCTACTGTAAAGCAATATTGCAGTCTTATTTAATAGTTCTATAGATATTTATCTGAGCATAGGAAGATTTATAAGTAATAATGAGACCTAATTTATATGGGATCTCCTTGAGATTAAAATTTTGGGGATCGTATATTACTACCCATTGTATGCTATCCGTTTTTAGCTTACCATAGCTACTGTTATCGGGAGAAATGACATTATCAAAAGTCATATTGGCGCTTAAATACCCTAAACATGTATCTTCTAGCCCATGATAAATTGGATAATTAGTAAAGATTGCTGAGTGATAAAGATTATGGGTTTCAAGATACCCGGTTGCTTGTTTTTGCACCAGAACTTCATCTTTATAGTCCAAGCTTTCATCATAAACAAATTTATTATCTTTTGAAAATGAAAGAGAAATAGTCGCTAATAAAAAAACTGCACCAACTACGAATCGCTCGTTTCGAAATAAGACTTCCAAACCACATGCTGCCATAATTGATATTGGGGGCAGGAGATATAACAAATAACGATTCATCATTACATTTATTGAGGCAAATAATACAGCCCCTATAAAAAAGGAAAGTAAAATCAAAATTAAATAATCCTGTTTTGTAGTTATTCTTTTGATTAAAATGTTGGATAATAGCTTGTAAAGTATAAAAAGACAAGGAATTATAAATAAAAATCGATTTTGATTTAGCAACAGAAAAATAAGTGCATGAAAGCTTTTGGATAAGATAGCTTTTGGGTATAAAGTTATCATTCCCGCATGTTCAGGAAAAAAGAACCATCCCATTTGGAGCTTTTGTATAATCAGGAAAGTGAAGAAAATAATCAATGGGCTTAGTATCCAGCTTTTACTTATTGTTTCTTTTAAAAAGTTAGGCTTGGTATCAGTATAACCCCAATAATTATAAAAAATATGCGCAGAAAATAGTGTAAAAGGTAAAATAATGGCACTTTCTTTTGTAAGCAATGCGAGGGAGCAAGCAATTAGATACAAGCTTCTTTTCTTGTTAATGAAAAAATAAATAGTCAAAATTGATAGAAAAGTAAGAAGCATCTCAGGAAGCACCATCATCGATTGTGCAACAAAAAGAGGCTGAACTGCCAACAAAACAGCTGCAGTTAGCCCCACAATAGGACTCAGAACTTTTTTCCCTAAAAGAAACACAGTAATTAATGTTGCAGCAGAAATAAATAATGCGATGGTATGTAATAGCCAAATATGAAAACCAAATGTTCTGACTAGTAAACTATGAATAAATACAAATAATAATGGATGCCCTCTGGAAAGTTCGCTTGGCATACTTTGGGGCATGAGCGAAATGCTGTGTTTGTACATATAGGCTATGGCTTTTACATATACACCAGTTTCATCCCAAAAAAATGGCAGGTTGATATCCTCAAGCCGCCACAATATAAAAGCACTTAATAAAATGAAGAATACACTGTTACAATATTTCATGAATTAATAGAGTTCTGATTTAAAGAACAACTAATCTTTGCCTTCAATAACAACAACAATTTCGCCCTTTACAGTCTTCGCTTTAAAGTAAGCAGCTACCTCTCGTAAGGAACCGCGTTTGTTTTCTTCAAACATCTTTGTCAATTCGCGGCTTACACAGCATTGCCTGTCTGCACCAAAGTAAACAGCGCATTCTTCGAGGGATTTTACCAACCGCATAGGACTTTCATAGAGAATAATAGTACGCTCTTCTAGGGCGAGTTGCTTTAGCTTGGTTTGTCTGCCTTTTTTGAGTGGCAGAAAGCCTTCGAAGACAAAGCTGTTAGTAGGTAATCCACTATTAACCAACGCAGGCACAAAGGCAGTTGCACCGGGGAGACATTCTACCTTCACTTCATTGGCAACACATTCACGAACAAGCAGGAAAGCAGGGTCACTAATGGCAGGAGTACCCGCATCGGTAATTAAAGCAAAGGTTTTCCCTGCCTTCATCTGATCTACAAGATGAGCGGCTATCTTATGCTCGTTATGTTGATGATAAGGAGAAAGCGGCTTTTGTATATTGTAATGATGTAATAGTTTGGAAGAGGTTCTCGTATCCTCACAAAGAATAACATCCACACTTTGCAGTACCTCAATAGCCCTGAAGGTGATATCTTTTAAATTGCCGAGGGGTGTGGGAACGAGGTAAAGCATAATAAAGTAAATGTAGTGTATAATATTATGTCACACTATCCTGCAACTACTTCTTCTATCTCAAACTTTTCCATAACAGCATTCGCCAACAACTTCTTACCTGCTTCTTCTGCTACTGCTTTAGCAGCCTCTTCGCTTTCAGCATCCACTTGCAACGTAATGTGTTTACCCACACGCACATCTTCTACATTAGCTAATCCTAAATTGTGCAACCCTGCCAATACTGCCTTACCTTGAGGATCCAATAAGTTCTTTAAAGGCATTACTTTGATGTGTACTGTATAAATCATACTTTGTTCTGTTTATAAACGAGAGATAAAATAACGTAGGCTGCAAATGTAATAGGTACTGCAATCCACCTGACAATTAATGCAGAGATAATTGCAATAACTGCTAGGATTATGAAGGGTAAAAAGCTTTTGATTGTTGCATTCTTAAACTTCAATGCCAACATTGGCAAGGTAGAAATCATCAGATAGCTTACAATAACAATAATAGCATCCCAAAACCAATGATTGCAAAGCACTTTCCAAGCTTCGTTACTGTATAAATAAATCAATGGGAATGAAGCAATCAATAAACCTACCGCAGGAATGGGGACTCCTTTGAAACCATAGCTTTGTTCTGTATCAATATTAAACCTTGCCAACCGATAGGCCCCGGCACAAGGAACAAGAAACGCAGGCATTAACCACAAAGCATTTATATCCAATCCATCGGGTTGTTGAGCATAACTCAAACGCAAGAATTGGTAGATAATCATACCCGGAGCCACACCAAAACTTACTACATCGGCCAAACTATCCAACTGTTTGCCCATTTCGGAAGAAGCTTTCAGCAATCTCGCAACAAAACCATCCAAAAAGTCAATGACTGCTGCAATACCAATGAATACACTTGCCATATAAATCTTCTCGGGTATCACAATCAGATCCAGGCACTCGGGACTACTGCTACTTGTAAGTGTGATACCTGTTTGAAGGGTATACAGGATAGCAAGACAGCCAAAAAACAAGTTGAGTAAAGTAAAAATGTTGGGGATGTTTTTAAGGAGTGTACCGCTTTCCGCTGACCGATTACCGCCGTTGCTTATATTACTCATAATTTATTTTTATTTAAATACAGTTGAACTTTTACCGTTTACCGAATTACCGTTTACCGCCTTTGCCCCCATTCTCCATAATCTCGGTTAACGGTTAACGGTATTTCAGTTGAACATTTACCGTTGACCAAAGAGGCGTTCCACTCGCTTTGATAAACGGTTAACGGCATTTCGGTCAACGGTTAACGTTTCATCGCCGCTTCTATCTCTTCCACCGTAATAGGGATGTTCTTCATCAAATCTATATTGCCATCTTCGGTTAGCCACACATTGTTTTCTATACGAATGCCCATTTGTTCTGCTTCAATATAGATGCCCGGCTCCACCGTCAGTAACATACCTGCTTTTAGTGGTTCTGTTCTAGTACCTAAATCATGAACATCTATTCCCAGATGGTGAGAAATTCCATGATACAAATACTTTCTGTATGCAGTATTGCCTCCTTCTTTTTCTGTTTCTTCTTGCGTGAGCAATCCAATCTTCACAAATTGTTTTGTGGCCTCCTCCCCTACTTTATCGGTGTAATCAACCACAGAGATACCCGGTTTCAAGATACTTTTTGCATAATTATGAATGGCTAAACAAGCATTATATACTTCTTTTTGTCTATCAGAGAACTTTCCATTTACAGGAATCGTTCTGGTAAGGTCGGCACAGTATCCACCATATTCAGCACCAAAGTCCATCAATATCAATTCGCCGTCCTTGCATTCTTCATTGTTACTTACATAGTGCAAAGTCCTCGCTCTGTCGCCACTTGCAATGATACTTCCATACGCTTCGCCTGTGGCACGATTACGAAGGAACTCATGAAATATCTCTGCTTCTACTTCATATTCCATTACGCCGGGTTTGACGAAAGCACACACTCTTTCAAAGGTTTTTTGGGTAATATCGATGGCAGTTTGCACCACTTCTACCTCTTCTTTTGTTTTTATCCCACGCAAATCCTTCAAGATTTTTGCTGAGCGAAAGTAATTATGTAAAGGATAGGCACTCTTTAGTTCATCTATAAAACGATATTCTCTTGTACGGATATGACTCGCTTTTCGATCATTCTCATTCGTATTCAAATAGATATTATCGGCAGCATGAATCCAGGTTTGCAGCAACGCTTCCAAAGAATCTACCCAAACTATGGTCTTGATTCCTGAAATATCTGTTGCTTCTTTAGACCTTAAACGCTTTCCATCCCATTTTTCTTTCAACTCATTCGGACGAACCAACACCAACACTTCCCTGTACTGCTCATCATAGAAATCGGGGTATAAAATCACCAGACTATCTTCCTGTTCAATGCCTGAAAGCCAGAATAAATCACTGTTTTGTTTGAAACGATGCAGTGCATCTCCATTTTTAGGAAACTCATCATTACTCACGAAGATGGCAATGCTATTTGGTTGCATTCCCGCCACAAAACGTTTGCGATTATTAATAAATATTTCTGGATTGAGCGGTAGATACTTCATCACATATCATTTTAAGGCGTGCAAGATAAATGTTTTGGATAGATGAAAGGGGCGAGAAGCCAGCTTACGCTAAATAATAACATCCTTATTTGCAATAAGGACTTACTTAATTGCAATAAGGACTTACTTATTTGCAATAAGGACTCACTTATTTGCAATAAGGACTCACTTATTCGCAATAAGGACTTACTTATTCGTAATAAGTGGTTACTTATTCGCAATAAGGACTTACTTATTCGCAATAAGGACTTACTTATTCGCAATAAGGACTTACTTATTCGCAATAAGGACTTACTTATTTGGAATAAGGACTTACTTATTTTACTGATTGGTACGCCTTCAAAAGGATGATACTTGTAAACCCATTAATTTTAGCCGCTTTTATCATTCGAGTTATAGCTAATTACGATACGCATCATGCAGATTCAGTTAAACAATACCGGCAAACGCTTTAATAAGGAATGGATATTCCGCAACTGCAATTATACCTTCAATGCTGGTAACGCTTATGCCATTACTGGCCCGAATGGTAGCGGAAAAAGCACGTTATTACAAACCATTGCCGGAGCTATTAACGCAAGTGAGGGTAATGTTGAAGTTAGCATAGAACAGTTAACCGTCAACCGCTTACCGTTAACCGAAGAGGAGTCGCTTCTAACGGAAAACGGTAAACGGAATACGGTTGACAGCGCCTCGCTCTACCAACACCTCTCCATTGCGGCGCCTTATCTTGATTTGGTGGAAGAAATGACCGCAACTGAAGCACTTGAGTTTCATGCGGCTTTTAAACCTTTATTGAAAGGAATTACCATTGAAGAAATTTTGACTATCGTCGGATTAAAAGCTGCCGCTCACAAACAAATCCGCTATTACAGCAGTGGGATGAAGCAACGGATGAAGCTGGCTCAAGCCATTTTCTCTGATGTGACCATCCTTTTGCTCGATGAGCCTTGTACCAACTTAGATGCAGTGGGTTATACTTTGTATCATCAACTCATAAAGGACTATTGTGCCAACAAATTGGTTATTGTTTGTAGCAACGACCCACAGGAGTTTGATTTTTGTACCGAGAAGCTGGATATTATGAGCTATAAGCCAATTAAAATATGAAATATGAAGTATGAAATATGACTAAACCCAGAATCTACTTTACTCATATTTCATACTTCATATTTCATATTTTGCTTCTGTCTACACTATCGGCAATCTAATAATAAAAGTAGTTCCTTTTCCTAGCTCAGTCTGAAAGCCAATAAAGCCCCTTAGCTTCTCTACGATGCCTTTACTGATGGCTAAGCCCAAACCCGTTCCAGATGTTTTGGTAGTGAAGTTGGGTTGAAAGATATGTCCTGCCAATTCGGGTTCAATCCCCTTTCCATTGTCTTTTATCGTCAGCGTAACGTGTCCATCAGTCACCATTTGGGTAATATCAATCCTTGCCACCTCTCCTTCTACAGCCTCAATGGCGTTCTTTATCAAATTGGTGAACAAACGGCTCACCTGCACTTTGTCTCCTAGCACAAAAACGGGCGGATGCGGTTCATAGCTAATGACTACCGATTCCGATTGTCTGTACAACTGAACAATACTATCCAGCTTCTCACTGATGTCTACCTTTTCCATCACCACATTGTCAATATTGGCAAACTGAGAGAAGTCACCAGCTATTTTTGCTAACTCATCAATCTGAGTAATCAATGTTTTGGCAACGTTTTGCGTCAATTCCTTTGCATTGGGCAAATCATTGTCAATGGCACGCTGCAAATACTGAATACTTAGCTTCATTGGGGTCAATGGGTTCTTAATTTCATGGGCAACTTGCTTTGCCATCTCCCTCCAGGCGCCCTCTCTTTCACTTTGAGCCAATGCATTGGCACTTTCTTCTAGCTTTTGCACCATTTTATTGTATTCGGCAACCAACCCTCCAATCTCATCCTTCTTTTTCCATACAATGGCTTCATTCTTTTTGCCAATACTCACTTCTTTCATCTTGTTGGCGATGATGCTAAACGAGACAACCACACGCTGCGTTATCAGAAATGAAATAGCTCCTGCAATCAGGAATATAAAAGCATTCAGGTTGATGATAGTTGCGATGAAACTAGAAATCTCCTGATTCAGTTCCAACTGCGAATTGAGGTAAGGAATATTTATATACGCATAGACTTCTCCTGCATCATCAAGAATGGGCATATACATACTCAGGTATTCCAGATTTCCGATGCTTTCTTTCTGTACAAAATGACTTCGTCCGTCATAAAGCAAATGATAGTAGGCTTTGGGATTAATTCTGGAATTCAACAACTGCTTACTATAGATATTAGGTTGAGTAGATGCTATCAGACTGCCTGATAAACTATAAAAATTAATGTCCACATTGTGTGCTTCAGATACTGCCGTAATATTCCTTTCCAGACTATTAGCAAGTCCGGCATCATTGGTATAGATGCTATCATCCAATAGCTTCTGCGATTCCACTTGTTGCAATCTTCCCGTTACTTCATTGGCAATTGCCTCAATGGATGACGACAAACGCTGCTGACTCGTCTCATCAAAACGATTAA
>CANGFK010000138.1 GCA_947452925.1 Chitinophagaceae bacterium
AAGTTGTCAACTCCAACATCAACAAAAATAATATCACAACAACTTGCTTCATATCTTCAATAAACGATAAAACCTCTTACTTATTACTTGTGAATCGGAGCGTTGTATATTGTACGTATGACGTACAACTTTTCACTTACCCCTTCAATTCCTTCACAAAAGCGCCTACCTTATCCATATCTTTTATACCGGGAGATACTTCGAACTTGCTGTTTACATCAATCGAGAATAAATCCTTGGCAACTTTATCCTTACAAAACTCTCGCAAAGCAGGAATATCTGTTGGCTGAATACCGCCACTCAAGAAGAAAGGCTTGTCTATATTCAATCCCAGTAACGCATCCCAGTTAAACTTTTTGCCCGTTCCACCATAGCCAACACCTTCTGTATCAAACAAAAACATATCGGCAACCTCCATATAATCCTTTATTTTCCAAAGGATATTGTCATCTTCTGCCAACCTGAAAGCCTTGATAACCGAGATGTAATCGGATATCTTTTCGCAGGCTTTAGGGCTTTCGTCGCCATGGAGTTGTGCCAGATACAACCCGCAACTATCTACCGTCTGCAATATTTCATCGGATGGAGCATTCACAAAAACCCCCACTTTATTGATATGTCCTTTTATCTTTTTGATGTTGATAGCCGGCATATACTTGAAAACAAAGCGTGGGCTTTTTGGATAGAAGATAAAGCCGCAAAACTCTACTCCCATCGCATCCAATTGCTGTACTTGTTCAGCATCCGTCATCCCACAAACTTTTATTCTCATCTGCTTTTTGTTTTTTGTTTCTAACCGCAAAGAACACTAAGGCTTTCGCAAAGAAATACAAAGAACACTACTTTTCGTTTCTTTGCAAAACCCCCTTTCGACCTTCGCGGTTACAATTACTTCGTTCTTAGTTCCGTTACAAAATCAGCAAATGCAATCGTTGGGTTGGGCTGTTTCATAAAGTGTTCACCTATCAGGAAACCTTTGAAACCCGCTTGCCGTAAAAATACAATAGTATCGGTATTGTTAATTCCACTTTCTGCTACAGCCACTTTATTTTTGGGAATATCCTTTATTAACTGTGCAGAAGCCTCCACATTTACCACAAAATCTTTCAGGTTACGATTGTTAACGCCTACCAAATCCACCGCATCGCAAATATGCCCCAATTCTTCTGCATTGTGTATCTCCAATAAAACTTCTAGTCCTAAATTCTTAGCAGCTATCGCCAATTCCTCCACTCTTTTTGGTGAAAGGCAAGCCGCTATCAACAAAATTACAGATGCACCATACGCTTTTGCCTCCACCAACTGGTATTCATCAATCATAAAATCCTTTCTTAAAAAAGGAATATGATTGAAAGTAGCTGCTTCGAGGTCTGCCAAACTTCCTCCGAAAAAATGATTATCCGTCAAAACCGAAATACCCGATGCTCCATTTTGAGTATACGCTTTGGTTACTTCTTCCACAGTTGCTGTACCATTGATGATGCCTTTTGATGGTGATTGACGCTTATATTCCGCAATAATTCCCGTCTTTGTTTCATCCAACAAAAATGCTTTCAGGGACAAACAAGGCTTTGCAAACAAAGGCATCTGCTCTAGTGTTGCAATGCTTCTACTAGCTTTAGCCGCTGCTACTTCTATCTGCTTGTGCGCTACTATTCTATCTAAAATGTTCATTTATGAAAATTAAATTCAAGGTTTATTTAACAATTATCAATCTACATTAAGATTATCGTCATCTACATTCAAATTATTACTATCTACATTCAAATTATCGCTATCTACATTAGAAAGAGCTATTATTATTCTCTCTTTAGGATCTCAATCTGAAAAAAAATTATTTACTGCAATGCAATCAGCTTCTGCAATGCCCCCAATGCCGCCTTACTTTCTAAACTTACAACGGCAGCCTGATAGGCGTCATCATAGGTTTTGTAGTTGCCGGTGCAATGTAAAGCCATTGCAGAATTTGCCAATACCACCGCATTTTGCGCATAAGTACCCTCCCCATTGATGATGCTTCGGAACATATCAGCGGATTCCTCCACCGTATTTCCTCCATAAATATCCTGAGGCATGACCATTCTTTTGCCTAGTTCTCGAGGCGTTTTAATGCTCTCGCCTGTGTTGGTAATGACCTTTGTATCATTAGTCAAGGATATTTCATCGTACCCATCCAAGCTATGAATGATGGTAAAAGCCCTATCCGTTTGCTGTAATAAATAGTTGTAAATACGTGCCATTTCCAGGTTATAAACCCCTACCAGCTGATAGGTTGGCGACGCGGGATTGACCATTGGCCCGAGCATATTGAAGAAAGTGCGCACGCCCAAATTCTTGCGTATTGGCCCCACAGCCTTCAACGCAGGATGAAACAAAGGCGCATGGAGGAAGCAAATTCCAGCCTCCTCAACCTCTTGTTTCAGTCTGGCATTGTCATTTTTGAACTTGTAGCCCAACTGTTCCATCACATTACTAGCACCACTGATACTCGATGCCCCATAGTTGCCATGCTTAGCCACTTTCTGACCCGCACCAGCCACAATAAAGCAGCTAAGAGTAGATATATTAAAGGAATTTTTGCCATCGCCACCCGTTCCAACGATGTCCATCAGCTTGTGATTGCCCAAATCGACCTTTACGGAAAGCTCCAATAAAGCATCTCGAAAGCCTTGCAACTCGCTGATGGTAATGCTGCGCATGAGGTAAACGGTGACAAACGAGGTGATTTCGTGTTCGTTGTAACTGCCGCTACCGATGCCAATCAGGATGTCTTTTGCCTGCTGATATGAGAGCGTTTTGTGCTCGAATAAGTATTGTAATATCTTTTTCATGTTAATAATTTTCGCCACAAAGGCACTAAGACAGAAAGAAGCACAAAGAAGAAAAGAAAAAATAAGTTAAGCCTTGCAACTTCCCGAAAGCTTGAAGCTTTCGGGAAGTTTTTCACTCATATTTCATAACTCATATTTCTGTGTAAGCCAGTTCCTCATAATCGTTTCTCCGCCGGGAGTTAGTACGCTTTCGGGATGAAACTGCACGCCTTGCACATCGAATGTTTTGTGTTGCATGGCCATGATAAAGTTGTGTTCATCACGAGCAGTTACTTCCAGACAATCCGGGAAACCTTCTTCACTCACCACCCAACTATGATAACGTCCAACGATGAATTCATCACTGAGGCCGTAAAATAGATTACCGTTTACCGTATTCCGTTGACTGCCATCGGTTAACGGTAAACGGTTAACGGTAATCTGAGTAGCAATCCCATGATACACTGAAGTAAGATTGGTTAACTGACCGCCAAAAGCCTGACCAATAGCCTGATGACCGAGACACACCCCAAAAATAGACTTAGTAGCGGCGTATTGTTTTATCAGTGGCAACAACAAACCAGCCTCTTCGGGAATACCAGGTCCGGGAGAGAGGATGATTTTGTTGTACCTGTTTACATCCTCCAAAGGGATTTCATCATTACGATAAACATCCACCTTCTGATGCGTAATTTTTTCAACCAGATGAACAAGGTTGTAGGTAAAAGAATCGTAGTTATCGAACACCAATATTTTTAACCCATCAAACCCACCTTGAACCGAAGCGTTTATATTTTCCATTGTTTAATTTTGATTAAATGATTAGAATGAAAGGAATGATTGCCCTTTAACTCAAAATTCATATTTCATAACTCATATTTCACTTGCTGCCTCTATTGCTTTTTTCAGCGCATTCAATTTATTATTTACTTCCTGCAACTCACTTTCAGGATTACTTGCAGCCACCACACCTGCACCTGCCTGATAGTACAATGTATTATTCTTACTAAGAAAAGTACGAATCATGATGGCGTGATTGCAACTACCATCAAAGCCCATAAACCCGATACCACCGCCATAATAACTGCGACTAGTGGTCTCGAAACTGTCTATCAGGTGCATGGCTTTAATCTTTGGCGCCCCGCTTAAAGTACCAGCAGGAAAAGTTTTCGCTAACAATTCAAAAGGATTTGCATTGGGACGAACCGTTCCATTTACCTCACTCACCAAATGAATAACGTGGCTATAATATTGTACTTGTCTGTAACTTTTCACCCGAACATCATCGCAAACTCGGCTTAGGTCATTACGAGCCAAATCAACCAACATCACATGTTCTGCATTCTCTTTTGGATCCAACAGTAGCTTCTCCGCAGCCGCTGCATCCAATGCATCATTGCCCGTACGCTTGAAAGTGCCTGCAATAGGATGCACAACAGCAGTACCTTTATTAATAATTAACTGACTTTCTGGCGAAGAACCCATCAGTTTATAATCGCCATAATCAAAGAAAAACAAATAAGGAGACGGATTTATATTCCTCAAGGCACGGTAAACATTCAGTTCATCGCCAGTAAAGCTTTGTTGGAAACGACGACTAAGAACAATCTGAAATACATCTCCTCTAAAACAGCTTTGTATGCCCTTCTTCACCATCTCTACATAGGCCTCATTGGTAATATTCGAAGTCTCCCCACCCTTTACTGCAAAAGGATAAGCAGGCACGTCCTTACTTTTAATCAAACTCTCCACCACCTGCACGTCGCTTTCAATACCCGGAATTACATTCTCGCAGATGTATAATTCATCTTTAAAATGATTGACGGCGATAACGTATTGGTAGAGGCGGTAGCGCATAAGCGGGATATCTGTTGACCGTTGACCGTTGACCGTATTCCGTTGACCGTGTTCCGATGACCGTGGGTCGCTGCTTTCGGTTGACGGTTGACTGTCAACGGTTAACTGCTCTCGGTTAACGGTTAGCTTAACACTATCAAAGAACTGCACTGCATCATAAGTAGTATAACCATATAGTCCTTGAGCGAACTTAGCCGCCGCTTGTTCTAAACTATTACCTTCCTTATTTTCTTTGTTGGTTATTTCGAAGCGATTCATAAAAGCCCAAACCTCATCAGGCACCGCTTTGGTATTTTTGATAGGAATGCGCTCAGGCTCTTGACCAGGAAGTTTATATTCCAGACTACCCGTATCGGTAATCTCTATTCCCGCAATGGCATGAATACCAATAAAGCTATAGCTGTTTTCGGCAACGTGGTTATCGGTACTCTCCAACAAGATAGTATCCCTAAACCGATCGCGCACGCGCAGATAAATACCTACAGGCGTATAAACATCTGCAAGCATTTTCTTAATGGTAGTTGTTATTTCAATCTTCTTCATAAATTATGATTTAATGTTTTTTGCCACAAAGACGCAAAGGCTCGAAGTTTCACAAAGAAGAAAAGAAGCATTCAATCTATTACTCTCTCCCATTGTTTCTATTACTTCCATCTTCTGTTTCTTTTCTTTTTATTCCTTAGTGCAGCTTTGAGCCTCTGAGTCTTTGTGGCTATCATCACTGCAAAAAAAAACCTCGACAATCTGTCGAGGCTCTTTTCAAATACTATGAAAATGTATTGGCAACGCCACTACAAGCCTCTAACAAGGTTTGTATGCCACCACCAACTATTATTTAATATTGCTTTATTCATTGCGATGCAAATATGGGGATTGAATTTGAATTGCCAAAATATTTTTAGTGACTAATATTAAATTGAGTCTCCTCTCCTAAACTCGAGCCATAAAATAGACTGATATATAAACAATGACTTACCCTATTTGTGCACATTATTATATTATTAAAAGGATTGGAATCCCTATTCAGCAATAAATGAAAGCCCATAAACTAAATCCTTTTCTCCCCCACTAATTTACAGTGGAGTTTTTTATAGTTTCCATTCCCTTATATTTGCCAACTTTTAAAAAAATAAATTGTTTTTTGTATGCAACTGAAAGGTTTAGTACGGTTCTTCGCCATTGCACTTATATTAATTTGTGTTTATCAATTATCATTTACTTGGATTGTTCGTAGCCACGAGAGCGAAATGGAAGCCAAAGCTGACAAATGGTTATCAGCTAATTATTCAACTCCTGAGACAAAGTATCCTTCTGATACAATCACCAGAGCTTTATACAGTGATTCACTCAAAGAATTAAAGAGAATCCGTTTACAACGGTTGTTGGATAGTACAAAAGATACTAAGATAGGTCTACTGGGTTTAACAACCTACCGCAGTGCAAAAGACATGGAACTGATGCTAGGTCTTGATTTGCAAGGTGGTATCAGCGTTACTATGGAAGTAGGCTTGGATGCGTTGGTAAGGTCTTTGGCAAATTACTCCAAAGATGCCGCTTTCAACAAAGCATTGGATGCAGCGGTAGCACAAAAAGCGAACAGCAATGCAGACCTTATCACTTTGTTTACAGATGAATTCAAACAACAAAATCCGGGAGTAACTCTAGCTCCTTTCTTTGTGGCTAAGAGTAATGGCAAATTAAAATTTGATGCAAGCGATGCTTCTGTAAAGTCTTATTTGCAAGAAGAATCGGTAGCTGCTTTCAACAATACTTACAGAATTCTTCAGACACGTATTGACAAGTTTGGGGTAGCTTCTCCAAACATCAATAAAGACCCAGCAAAAGCAATTATCAGTATTGAACTTGCTGGCGCTAATGACCCAGAAAGGGTAAGAAGATATTTACAATCAACTGCAAACCTTCAATTTTTTGAAGTTTACAACCTAAACGAAATAGCAGAAGGTATAAAGAATGCTGACAAAACTGTTCAAGATTATCTGAATGGCGTAAAAGCTACTGATAGTACCCACAAAGACAGTCTTAAAACTGCAAAAGCAGATACTACGAAGAATAAGGTTAATGAAGCTCCTATCAGGAAGTTGATTCAGTTTAATCAGCCTTATCAAACTAAGACTGGCAAAACTATTTACCCAGCTTCTTTAGGTTACATTCAAAGTTCTGACACAGGTTTATTGAACGGCTATTTGAGATTAGACATCGTGAAAAGTAAGTTCCCTGCTAACCTTTCTTTCATGTATGGAAAGGTGGATGTTGATGATCCTAAAGCTAAGAACATACTGCAATTATATGCGGTTAAGACACTAGATAATGGTCAGGCAGAGCTAGAAGGTGAACACGTAACGGATGCAAAACAAGATTTTGATGAGCGCGGGAAAGTGGCTATCAAAATGAATATGGATAAAATAGGAACCAATATATGGGCTAAAATGACTGGCCGTAATATTGACAAGCCTATTGCTATCGTATTGGACAATTTTGTTTACTCAGCACCTACTGTTAATGATGCCATTACAACAGGTAACTCACAAATAAGTGGAAACTATTCTGCCAAAGAAGCACAAGACTTATCAGAAATATTAACCAGTGGTAAATTGACAGCTCCTGCAAGAATTGTTCAAGAGCAAGTGATTGGACCAACTTTGGGAAAAGCTGCTGTACAAGGTGGTTTGTTATCTTTCCTTATCTCTTTCTTAGTAATCTTTGGTTTGATGTTGGTTTACTACAACACAGGTGGATGGGTTGCCAACATCGCATTGATACTTAACTTGTTATTCACTGTAGGTATATTGAGTGCATTAAGTTTCACATTGACTGCTGCAGGTATTGCCGGTTTGGTATTAACCATTGGTATGGCAGTGGATACTAACGTAATCATCTTCGAAAGAATTAAGGAGGAAATTACTAAGGGTAAAAACTATGAAGCCGCTGTTAAGGAAGGTTACAGACGTTCATTATCTCCTGTATTGGATGCGCACGTTACTACTTTCTTGACTGCAAGCATCTTGTTCTACTTTGGTTTAGGTCCGGTACTAGGTTTTGCAACCACACAGATGATTGGTATCTTATTATCTCTTTTCTGTGGTATTCTAGTATCACGTTTGGTTACTGACTTATACATGAACAGAGATCGTCACTTTGACTATTTCACTGGAATCTCTAGAAGAATATTCAAACACGCCTCTTTCCGTTTTATCGAGTACAGAAAATATACTTATATAATATCTGCTTTTGTATTGATTGGTGGTATTGCTTCATACTTCAATGGCTTTGATAAAGGTGTTGAATTTGAAGGAGGTCGTAGTTATACTATCAAGTTTGAAAAACCAGTTAGTACCGATGCTATCAGAGATGAGTTGAAGAAAGTATTTGGAGGAGAAACGCCTGTTATCAAGACAGTTGGTTCTGCAACTCAATTAAGCATCA
>CANGFK010000139.1 GCA_947452925.1 Chitinophagaceae bacterium
ATTATCAATTATTCAACTTTTGCTAAGTTTTCAAAACATAGAACTTTTATACGGTCTGGCAGCACTTATTCCATTGGCGGGTCTATTTATCTATGTATTGAAATGGAAGCAGAGATCTAGAAAATTATTGGGTAATGAGCGCTTGGTAAAACAATTGACAAGAGACTATTCGCCCAATAAATATATCTTCAAGGTGGTTGCTATACTCGTTGCCATCGGATTACTAATTGTGAGTGCAGCCAATCTTCGTAAGCCCATAAAAGAAAAAGGAACAGTTGGAAGTGGAATAGATGTAATGATAGCCTTGGATGTTAGTAAGAGTATGCTTGCCCAAGATGAGAAACCGACAAGGCTGGACAAAGCAAAGCAACTGATTTATCAGCTTACACAACAATTGGAAGATAACAGAATTGGATTGGTCGTTTTTGCGGGAAAAGCCTATCTGCAAATGCCGCTCACAAGTGATGTTGGTGCTACCAAAATGTTTGTGAGTAATGCAAATCCGTCACTCATCAGTTGGCAAGGAACTGTGATTTCAGAGGCACTTACGCTGTGCGATAATAGTCTGGATACAAAGGAAAAAAAGTATAAAGCTGCTATATTAATAACTGACGGCGAAGATCAAGATTCAAAAGCGGTTACTGTAGCCAAATCATTAGCAGAAAAGGGGGTGGTTGTGCATACTGTAGGTGTTGGTTCTGAAAGTGGCGCACCAATAATAGAAGCGGGTACAAATGACTATAAAAGAGATGCCAATGGAGAAACAGTTATCAGTAAACTAAATACAACACTTCTGCGGCAGATAGCAGATGCAACAGGAGGCACCTACCATTACCTGAATACAACAACGGCTGTAAGTAATGATTTGTCACAGGCGCTAAACTCAATGGACAAGAAGGAGTTTGGTAACCTGAATGGCTATATCAACTACGACTCTTTTTATTTTATCTTTTTGGCTATGGCTTTGTTTTTATTACTGATTGAATTTTTTGTTTCTGAGAGAAAAAGAAAGCGCACAATAAATCAGGCGATATTGCTGGTAATACTTCTGAACTGTTCTGTTGTTCCATGTTTTTCGCAAAGCAACAATGCAACAATATCTAAGGGAAATGAGCTGTACAGAAAGGGTGATTTTAAGTCTGCACAAGGAGAATATGAGAAGGTATTGAGCAAAGACTCTAAGAACCCTGCAGCTGGATTTAATGAAGCTAATAGTTTGTATAGACAGCAACAATATACGGAAGCTGCCAAAAGAATGGAAGCTATTGCCAACAATAGCACCGACCCGATATTACAAGCAAAGGCTTGGTATAATAAGGGACTGACAGAGATAAAACAAAAGCAGTTGGAACGGGCAGCAATGTCATTAAAGAAGTCTTTGTTGTTAAATAATAATGATGAAACAACACGAGAGAACTTGCAGATGGTGTTGAATGAACTAAATGATAAGAATAAAAAGCAAGACAATAAACAATCGGAAAAGAATAAACCACAACCGAAAGACAATAAGCAATCTTCAAAAAAGCAAGCAGAGCAGCAACTGAATATGCTGAGGGAGGAAGAGAATCGATTGCAAAAAGAAATTCAGCAGAAGAAATTTAAGCAAGAATTTGGTGAAGAAAAAGATTGGTAACAAAATATTCTAGCAATAAAAAAGCTTCCTTTTGAGGAAGCTTACGATTTTTGAAACAGAAAGTTGAAAATAACTAGTCAGTGCATTGGATATTACATCCACCCACACTCTTCTTGCCTGTATTCTCTTCTGTGTATCCATCAGCTACTTCTACCCAAAACACATTGACTGTGTAATAGTGATGCAACACCAACTGATCTTGCTTGCAGCATGAAAAGTCTTTCTTTTCATTGTAATGTTTTCCGAACATCTTTGTAAATGGTGCTGTAATGGTAGCAGTGAATAGCATTCCTGTGATTGCGATTGCGGCAATGTTGAATTTAAGATTTGCTAACATAATTCTTTATTTTAAATGGTGACTTATTTCTCTTTGTTTGATGGTACAAAAGTGGGGCAAGTCGAACCCCTGTACAACCGTTTGAATTAGGGGTATCATGTATCTGATACACACTGCTTGCAATATCTTCAAAACAAAAAGGCCTCCTTTGGAAGGAAGCCTTTTACTACGAATAGTAACATAGGAAGATAAGGTATTAGTCGTTGCATCTGATATCACAACCGCCTACACTAGCCTTACCAGTGTTTTCTTCGGTGTATCCATCTGTAACTTCTATAAAAAATACGTTGACTGTATAATAATGATGTAAAACCAATTGATCTTGTTTGCAGCATGCAAAATCTTTTTTTGTGTCGTAATGTTTGCCTAGCATTTTTGTAAATGAAGCTGTGATTGTTCCTAAGAACATCATGCCAGAGATTGCTATTGTTGCTGCGTGAAATTTAAGATTTGCTATCATAACTTTTGTCTAAATGCTGATTTGTTTATTTTTTTTGACGATGTAAAAGTGCAGCCATTCGTCTCCCTGAGAAATCCCTTGAACTAGGGGGGTACTCATTTTGACTGCTTTTAAAGTCACTTTTTTCATCACTTTTCATCATATACGAAATAAAAAAGCTCCCGGTTTCAGGAGCTAAAAAGTAATTAGAGTAAAAAGTAATCTGAAATAAAAAGCGCATCAATTATGAGATTGATGCGCTTTTATTTCTTTATACGTCTTGAATGTTTTTATCTTGAGGACACTTTTAGTTTCAATATATTATTAAATATCAAAGCTACTAATATAGAAGACAACAAAAGATGAATGGGCTGTGCTGCTCTTGGGAAATCAGCGTAAACTAAAATTAAGCCGATAATAATTTCTAGTATTACCACAATAAGTACCCTCATTGTTAAGGGTGCTATATGTTGCTTATGCTTAGATTTAATGTAAATAAATCCAACCAAAGCCGCAATTAATAAAGAAAAGCTACGGTGAATATAAAACCACATATTCAGTTGTGCTACCCAGCCACTACGATCAAGCACCTCTCCAAACTCAACCAGATTATCAATTTGTCCGCGCACTTGTGTACCCATTATAATTTGGAGCAGTACCAGTATTCCTAGAAGTATGTTGAGAAAGACAAGTTTGCTATCTATAGAATGGCGATGTTTTCCTTGAACCAAAAACAAAATATAGACACTCAAAAAGACCATTGCTAATGCACCAAATAGGTGCAAAGTTATTTTTACTAACTCCAGATTGCTGTCTACTACCGTTTTGCCCAACCATGCTTGAAAGCCAGTAAGAAAGACTAAACCCACACTAAGCCACACTACCAAGCTATTTTGTTTGTAGTATACCAGGCTCCACAGAACTTGAACCAATATCAGCAGACCTAGTAAAGCACCAAGTAGTCTGTTGATATACTCTATCCATGTACTTGATACTTCAAATTTTGAGTAATTGTGTTTTTCGTATTGTTTCCAGTTGGCAGGATTGTAGGTGGTGGTGCTTGTAAATTTTTCTACTGCGTATTTCAGGCTATCATTATGAATGATAAATTGTCCTTTTTTGTAGTTATGATTGGATTGAAAAATTACTTGTGCTTTATCTGTCGGAGGAATGGCACGTCCAAAACAAGTGGGCCAATCTGGGCAACCCATTCCACTTTGGGTGGTTCTGACAACGCTGCCCGCAATTATGACCAAGAAGATAGTGACTAAAACTACCCATATATATCCTGTAAATGCCTTGGAAACAATCATTGTTTATCTTTTTGATAAGGCGGTAAAGGTAATATAGTCGTTTGAATCATTACTTTTTTCATGTCAGGTAATTTAAAAGAATCCATTGCTAAATTTATGGCTAATCGACGCACTTTGAAGTATAACTCCTCTTTCGCACTTGATAGTTCTTATTTTCGCCCTCGCCTTTGTGGCTAAAACAAATTATATGGCAGGCATCTACGTTCACATTCCTTTTTGTAAGAAAGCTTGCCACTATTGCAACTTCCATTTTTCTACCACACATAGCTTGTTGCCACAAATGGTGCAAAGTATTGCAGTGGAAATAAGATTGCGTAAAGATTATCTCACCACCCCTGTTTCTACCATCTATTTTGGTGGTGGTACGCCAAGTATTTGTAGCAATGAGCAGTTGAGTAGTTTGATTAATGAACTTAAGAATGACTTTACTCTTGCTCCTGACGTTGAAATGACGCTTGAAGCAAACCCCGATGACATCACCATCAATAAATTGTTGCATTGGAAAGCTATAGGCATCAATCGCCTGAGTATTGGTGTGCAGTCGTTCAGAGAAGAAGATTTGCAATGGATGAATCGTGCACACAATGCATCTCAGGCTGCTACCGCAATCCTTTTAGCTAAGGAAAATGGGTTTGATAATATCAGCATCGACCTTATCTACGGCACGCCTACTTTGTCTGATGAACAATGGCAACAAAATGTGCAGACCGCCATCAGTTTGCAAGTGCCACACCTGAGTTGTTATGCACTAACGGTGGAATCGAAGACTGCTTTGGATAAGATGATTGAGCGAAAAAAGATAGAAGCACCTGACCCTGAGAAGCAAGCACGTCATTTTGAATTACTGATGGAATGGATGGAAGCTGCTGGTTATGAACACTATGAAATCAGCAACTTCGCCAAGCCCAATATGCGCAGCAAACACAACAGCAGCTATTGGCAAGGAGAGCATTATATTGGTTTGGGACCAGCTGCACACTCATTTAATGGGAATAGTCGCCAATGGAACATCGCTAATAATGCCTTGTACATTCAGGGTATTGCTGCAGGAAATGTTCCTTTTGAAATGGAAGAACTTACGCCAATTCAAGCGTTGAATGAATATATAATGACAAGCCTTAGAACAAGTGAGGGAATGTCTTTTAACTATGTACAGCGTATTTACGGCGAAGAAAAAGCAGCAGAAATCAGGAATAATGCAGCTATTTATATCCAACAAGAAAATGCGGTGATTAATAATGAATTCTTGCAACTCACCTCAAAAGGCAAACTCCTGGCAGATGGCATCGCCGCCGATTTGTTTAGTTGTGATTAGAGTGATTTGAATGATAAGAAATGATTTGGCTTTTTGAATTTTAATACATCTTCATCCCTATGAGCGACCTAATCATTTCTTATCATTTAAATCATTGAATCAACATAAACTTATCTCCATCAAATAAGCCTTTATCACTTAGTTTAAGGTGTGGAATTACCAACAAAGCCATAAAGCTTAGCGTCATAAATGGTGCAGCTAGCGTACTTCCCAATGCCTCTTTCACAAAAGCATCGATGGCTGTATAAGTCTTGGCAACTTCATAGCCATCGCCGGTACTCATCAATCCTGCCACGGGCAAGCCAAGTACTAATTCCTTATTATTTGATACAGCACTTACACCGCCTTTTTCTTTAATAACCAGGTTTATGGCGGCAGCGAGACTTGCATCGTCCACGCCAACGGCAACAATATTGTGACTATCATGTGCCACCGACGAAGCAATGGCGCCTTGTTTCAAATTAAAATTCTTGATGAATGCTTTCGCCACTGGCGCATTGTGGTACCTGTTTACGACTACCATCTTCAACACATCTGTAGCGGTATTACTAATCAGGTTATCACCGTCGAGGGTTTGTTCCAGCAATAATTTATTCGTAATCAACTGACCTTCCAATGCTTCAATAACAGGTATTTTTCCATCTTGCAAAGGATAATCCTTTATTGCAATTTCTAATTGCGCAGTGGTTATTTCGTCGCAATCGAACTGATTAATGGGGGTACATTCCTTTGTTTTAATAAAAGAAACACCCTCTTCTGCCACCAATTCCCCATTAATATACGTCTGTTTTATCTTGAAGTCTACCAAATCCTCCGCCACAATAAAGTCTGCAATATCACCCACTCTCAACAAACCAATATCTAGTTTATAATGTTCCACCGGATTCACACAAGCCGCCTGCAGCACTTTAAAAACATCTACTCCCTTCGCCACAGCCCTTGCACAGAGTTGATTCACATGACCCAATACCAGACTATCGGGGTGTTTATCGTCACTACAAAAAAGAATCCGGTCTGGGTAGTCGTGCAACAGTTCAATCAGAGCCTCAAAATTCTTCGCAGCACTACCTTCCCTGATAATGATTTTCATCCCAAAGCCCAGTTTATCCAATGCTTCTTCCTTGGTAAAACACTCATGGTCGGTACTTATTCCTGCATCAATATATTGTTTGGCAGCATCGCCACGAAGTCCCGGAGCATGACCATCAACTGGCTTCCCAAGTGCATGAGCCGCCGCAATCTTCTTCATCACCTCCTCATCTTTATACAATACACCCGGAAAATTCATCATCTCGCTCAGGTATTTAATCTCTGGCTTTTCCAGCAATTGTTGCACTTGTGCACTATCCAAAGCAGCACCTGCAGTTTCAAAAGTGGTGGCAGGAACACAACTCGGCGCACCAAAATTGAACTTAAAGTTCACCTCTTTGCCGTTCTCAATCATAAATTCTACCCCCTCCATACCACATACATTGGCAATTTCGTGGGGGTCGCTCACCGTGCCCACCGTTCCGTGCGTTACAGCAATCTTCGCAAATTCCGTCGGCACCAGCATACTACTTTCAATGTGCACATGACTGTCTATGAAGCCGGGGAGGATGTAGCAGTTCTCCGTTAACAGTTTACCGTTAACCGAGTTGCCCTCATCGGTTGACGGAATGCGGTCAACGGAAGGCGGAATACGGTTAACTGCTTCTATCTTCCCATCTACTACAATAATCTCTGCAGGATAAATCTCCTTCTTAAATAGATCTACAAGGTTGCCTTTGATGCTGAATGTGTGTGTTGCCATAATAGTTACGAAAATAGGGAAGAAGTTGGAAGAAGATAAAAATGAACCTATAGTATATAAAATACGTATCAAGTTGAGTTTGATGACTCAACAGTAAACTTTTCAAATAAGTAGCGGTTACGCACAAGCCATTAGTGCTATATTTGTTTAAATCATTTTATAATCGGTAATACGCAACAAATGGATGGCTTACAAACAATAAGAAAGGAGGTGAAGAAATACATTGACAAAGCGGATGAGCCTACGCTGAGGAGTGTACAGGCATTATTAACCGCTAGTGAAAAAGGCGATTGGATGAGCGAACTTCCTTCTTCTGTGATTGATGAAATTGACGAAGCCTTAAAAGACCTTGATGCCGGCAAAGGCATACCACATGCAGAGATTGCAAATAAATATCCTCAATGGTTTATGAAATAATCTCCATATCATTAAAAAGAAGGCTTCGCATTATGCGAAGCCTTCTTTTTAATATTACCATTTAAAGTAAAATCTAGGGTAGCAATTTTAAAATCTACTTCTTTGAAAATAACCCCTGAAAGCCTACACTAAGTGCGATATTCCCTGAATTGGAATTAAATTCATGCATATATTTTAGTCCCAAGTCAATTCCAAAGTTTTTACTTGCAAAAAATGTTTGACCAAGACCTAACCCAAGTTCTGTTATGCTATTTGCAAAATCACAATCTAGGCTTCCTTCAAAGAAGGTTCTACTAGATATGTTATTGCCAAAATAACCCCGACCGAATAAGGAAAGATTGGCATAACTAAAATTACTATTACTAAGACTGTAGTTTAATGCTAATCCACTTCCTACCATGAAATTATCACCGATGAAGTAACCTATTCTTAGATTATTTGCGCTGCCGATATTATTAACTATCCCAATACTGAAATTTCCTTGAGTAGTACACATTATTGTATTTAAGTACTCACGTATATGTTCTGTTTGATTTTCAACTACCCAAATGGTATCGGTTACCATTTCACCAAACTTTAGTTTGCTTTCGGTATTTTGTACTTTCATAATGGTGTCGGTTATTACTTGACCACTACTTGTTGTGAATGATTTAAATTCGATTTTTTTACTCTGTGAAAATAATAGTGCAGAAGAAAACATAAGAAGTGAAGACAATACAATCTTTTTCATTTTTTTAAATTTAAGGTTAAATAATTTATTTATTAGCAAAAATAAGGAGAATTGTCC
>CANGFK010000140.1 GCA_947452925.1 Chitinophagaceae bacterium
CAGATGTTCGGCAATACTCTCCGAACCCAATTCCATCATACCACCAATAAGGATTACTTTTTTAGTTGCCTCAATGTGTGCAAAGTTCTCTATAGCAGCTTTCATACTTGTAGGATTGGCATTGTAGGCATCCAAAATGATAGTGTTACTATCATTTTTTATCAGTTGAGAACGACTATTTGTTGGGAAATAAGCTTCAATAGCAGACTTTATCTTATTGGTCGGCACGCCAAAATACTTTCCAATAGCAACAGCACAAAGAACATTTGGTAGATTATAATCACCAACCAATTGAGTTTTAAGAGTTTCTAATTCTTCATCTTCTTTAATGGTAACCACAAGAAATGGATCGCTAGAAAGGACTTCTCCTACTACAGTGCCCTCTACTGTACTGTATTTAATTATATTAGGAATACCAACACTCATTGCTTGCAGATAGTTGTAATCCCAATAAACAAAAGCGGTACCATTATGTGTTCTGAGGAAATCATATAACTCACCTTTCCCTTTTCGCACACCTTCAATACCGCCAAACCCTTCTAAATGAGCCTTCCCGCAATTTGTAATTAAGCCGTGTGTAGGCAAAGTATACTGACAATAGCCTTCAATTTCTTTTTGGTGGTTGGCTCCCATTTCAATCACGGCTATCTGTGCATCTCTTTTAATGCTCAACAAGGTAAGGGGCACGCCTATATGATTATTTAAGTTGCCTTGAGTAGTGTACGTAACAAGATGAGTCGCTAGCACATTACTGACCAACTCTTTAGTGGTAGTTTTTCCATTACTTCCGGTAATAGCAAGTATAGGAATATTCAATTGCTGACGATGATATTTTGCCAATGCCTGCAGACAAGACAATGTATCATCTACTCTAATTATTTTTTCATTGTCGCTATCTATGTCTTCATCAACGATAGAAAGTGATGCGCCCAACTCAAGGGCTTTCAAGGCAAATTGATTTCCATTATAATTAGGCCCAGATAATGCAAAGAAGATGTCGCCCTTCTGAAGCTTTCTTGTATCGGTTTGAATAGAGGGATTATTCAAGAAAAACTTGTATAAAATTTCTATTTTCAAATGGCTATCCATCATTTGCTATTATCTTTAAAAGGATGAAATTTGAATATAAAAAAAGCCACTTAATTTACTAAGTGGCTTTTCTTTAAATACTATTAAATATTATCTACGTGCTTTTCTATCAGGAAATATATTACCAGTTTTAGTATTTCCTTTCAAATTCTCAGGAGATCCATAATGCGTCATTGCACAACGGAAACCGATAGTACTGCTACTTTGATCTTCTTCCATGTAACGTCTAGTACCTGGACTTAACCAATATGGCATGTCATTCCAGCTACCACCTTTAACAACGCGAGATTTGTCAGAGATTAGGGTAGTAACACCATATCCGTAAGCTACACCACTTGTACTATCACCATCTGCATAGTCAATTGCATAAGCTTTTTGATAGTTTCTTCTGTCTTTAAGTGCTGAATCAGACTCATTAACCCATTTGATACGGCCAACACTATCTCTCAGGTTACCAATACCACCACTAACATCTACTTTCTTGAATACGTTTCCACGAATAGGATTGAAGTCATCTGCCTCGATACTTGTCAATGGTCTGTAAACATCAGCCACCCACTCACTTACGTTACCACACATGTTGTAAAGACCATAACCATTAGGACGGAAAGAAGTAACTTCAGCAGTTATAGCAGCGTTATCATTTAAGCCTCCTGCAACACCCATGTAATCACCGCTTCCGCGTTTGAAATTTGCCAAGAATGCACCTTGGTAGCCTCCTTCATCTGTTGAACGTAAACTAGAGAAGCCATCGTTCCTCCAAGCATACACTTGCTTGTTTTGAATATTCTCTTCACCACGCTCATTCTTAGAAGGTTTTCTTTGAGGATTTTCAGTAATGTAGCCATAAGCTGCATATTCCCACTCAGCTTCAGTTGGAAGTCTGTAATCTGCGAACATTATACCATCTTCAAAACGAGGATTTCTTGGTTTACCATTTTCATCCTTAAGTGGATTAGAAGTTGATTTGGACAACTTACCTGCTTTCGCTTGGTATTCGCCTAACAAATAACTTTTAGTGTTAAAATTATTTTCATTTTGACCAAACTGGCTTTTAGCACTTTGTTTGTTGTCGATGTAACCACTTTTCTTAAGTTCATATTCATTTACCCTATCTGTACGCCATTGACAAAAGTCGTATGCCTGTCTCCAGCTTACACCAACTACAGGATAATAGTTGTAAGAAGGGTGACGGAAGTAATATTCTACATAAGGCTCGTTGTAAGAAAGATTTTTTCTCCATACTAATGAATCAGGACGAGCACCATTCAATAGATTATTGTACTTAGGGGTATCTGTAAAATTGTGTTCTAACCAGTACAAGTATTCTCTATAATGAACGTTTGCTACTTCAGTCTTGTCTATAAAGAACGAGTTTACAGTAACCCTACGTGGAATATTATTCCAATCAGACATAATATCTTCTTCTGATGCACCCATAGTAAAGGTCCCACCTTGAACAAATACAAGACCTGGAGCAACTTTAGTATCTTTTGGTTTAGCAACTGAAAACCCTCCGTATTGCTTGTCATTGTAAATCATCCCAGTTGCGGCTGATTTTTCCTTTGGAGGTGTGCAAGAATACAGACCACCAATAGTAGCTGTGATTAAAATAAAGTTCCTAATACCTAATCTTAGTTGCATGTGTTATTAATTAAATCGATTAATTTATTGTGCGAATATAGGAGAATTTGTATTAAAATTTTAATTTCTTGGTTTGACAAATTAATATTTTGAGGTAATTACTGAACTTTATTAAGATTTTTTTTAGAAATTCTGCTGAATTAACCTCTTTGGCCATCAAAATGATAGTCACATTCATAAAACTAAAATGTTTTTTATTCTTGAGTAGTCCTAGTATCTAAGAATTGGTTTATAAATTTGGGAAAGGCAAGTTCTCTCAAATCCTTAATATCTAGCCATTGATGTTGCTTTAAATTATCGGGGATAGAAACTAATTTTACTACAATAAATTGCCCTTTTATTTGCTGATGCGTCAGAAGTTGTTTTTGGAGAGATGAAATAAAAATATAGCTTATTTTAGCTTCTTCCATACCAAACTGTTGGAAAAGCCAGTCCTTTACCTTCTCCTCATCCCAATTTATTTGTTCACTGGTTTCCATCAAATAGAACTCGTGCAAATTTTCCCAAATGTCTTTTAGAGTTCTCTTTAAAACCAATATTTTATCGTCTTGCTGAAATATAAAATAGTAGAACCATCTCTTTTTCTTCAGTAAACCCTTCTCTTTGATCGGCAACTTATTAACAACCGCTTTTTTGTAGCCTTCACATAAAAATTGCAAATTACAAGAGTTACACAAGGGATTAACTGGTAGACAAACTGTTGCACCAAAATCCATTATAGCTTGATTATACAAACCAGGAAAGTCTTTGTCTAATAATTCTTGGGCTAATGTCATATATTGTTTTTTCCCGACAAGAATATCAATAGGTGTAAAAATTGCATACAGCCTCGATAGTACTCTAAAAACGTTACCATCGAGCACGGCAAAAGGCATATTAAATGCAAAAGAAGTAATAGCAGCAGCAGTATATGGTCCCACGCCTTTCAATGAACGAATGTCTTCATAGTTAGCCGGAAACTGTCCATCATAGTTGGCAACAATATAACGTGCAGTATGCAAAAGATTCTTACAACGATTGTAGTAGCCAAGCCCTTCCCAGAGTTTAAACACTTCCTCGTCTTTTGCAGCAGCAAGATCTTGAATGGCAGGATATTTAAGTATGAACTTTTCGTAGTAAGCAACCCCTTGCTCAACCCTCGTTTGCTGTAAAATAACCTCACTCAACCAGATTTTATATGGATCCTTAACTCCTTTCCAAGGCATCTTTCGTTTGTTTATACTCAAATGCCAATCCATTAATAAAGCTGTAACTGTTCTTTTCATTCACTGTGGTATTATAGTGACTCTAAGTAGAGAATTAAGGGTTAACGCTCAAAAAAATTATTTGTTTATTTGGTAAACTTATTCTTATTACTCATACTTTTATCCCGTTATTATTCATTTTCAATTAAATAGTTAATGCGCAAATCAGATATTATAACGGCAATTGGTGATAAAACCGGCATCCCAAAAGTAGATGTATTGATAATAATAGAATCACTCTTCAAAGAAATAAAGGATAGTGTTATTGAGGGTGAACCGGTATTTTTACGCGGTTTTGGCACTTTTTATCCAAAGAAAAGGGCTGCTAAAATTGGCAGAATCGTTAAACGAAATATAGCTATACAAGTTCCAGAGCATTACATTGCAGGTTTTAAACCTGGTAAAGAGTTTGGTAAAGATGTAAAAACTAAATGCAAAAAACCACTTTAAAGGCTAATTTCGCCCGAAATTTTTTATTAGTGAATCGCAAGCAAGTCATTTTAGCCATTTCTGGCTTATTGTTGGTGTTAGTTCTGTTTTTATTTGGCAATACTATTCCTCCCAAAAAAGAAATTCCTTCCATGGCAGTTGCCAATACCAAACCAACCATTCAATTCAAGGATTTATTGGTTAAAGCAAAGCAAAGGCTCACTCCTGAGCAATCAGAAAGGATTTTGAAGATGGAAAACAGTGTTTCACGCGGAGATGTAAAGAACCAACAAATAAAGTCCTACAAACAGCTTGCAACCTTCTGGAAAGACACTATACACCTTTTCGAACCCTATGCATATTATAATGGTGAAGCATCAAAGTTGGAAAGTTCAGAAAAAAGTCTCACATTTGCCGCCCAACAATTTTTAGAGCGGTTGTTGATAGAAGGTGATCCAGCTATGCAAAATTGGCTGGCATCCAACGCAAAAGTTCTTTTAGAGCAGGCATTACAGATTAATCCTACTAATGACAGCAGCAAAATAGGCTTGGGTGCCTGTTATATTTTAGGAAATATATCTGACAACCCAATGCAAGGTATTTTGCCGGTTCGTGAGATTGCTAGCGCTAATCCACACAATATGTATGCACAATATATATTGGCTTTAGGAGGAAAAAAAAGCGGGCAGTTTGACAAAGCAATAGAAAGATTTTTAATTATTTCTAATGCAGAGCCAGACAACCTCGAGATATTATTGCATCTGGCTGAGTGTTATGATATGAAGGGAGATAAACCCAACGCCATAAAGTGGTACACAAAAGTCAAAGGGAAAGTGAAAAACACTGGAGCTTTGAAAGAATTAACGGATAGAATAAATATATTAAAACAATAGCGGAAGCTATATTTCAATAAACAAACAATTATTTTTAACTAATAAAAAAAGCTAGGTATGCCTTGTGGTAAAAAAAGAAAACGTCATAAAATCGCAACACACAAAAGAAAGAAACGTTTAAGAAAAAATCGTCATAAAAAGAAATAATAGACTATTTCTTTTTTTAAGAGCTGCAATTGCTTGAATTTACAAGTAATTGCAGTTTTTTCTATTATCACTTGTTGCCTTTTAATACTTCCATCAATCAACAGCAACTTTACCTTTCCATTTATAAACACAAAAAAGGGTAACAAGATAATTGATGTAGGTTTTAATAATTCATCCCAATGGGATGCTTTTGCTGTTTAATATAAAGTTGCGAATTTTGTGAACAAAGAATTAATCATAAATTCCACGACAAATGGCGTGGAGATAGCCTTATTGGAAGATAAGAAGCTTGTAGAACTGCATACAGAAAGTAATAATGCAAGTTTTGCGGTAGGTGATTTGTATTTGGGTAAGGTTAAGAAATTAATTCCCGGTTTGAATGCTGCCTTTGTGGATGTTGGTTTTGAAAAAGATGCCTTTCTGCATTATACAGACCTCTCACCTTATGTTAGATCTCTTCTAAAATTTACTCAGATTGCGGTTAACGACAAAAGCGAAGAAGGTTTTGACCTCTCTTCATTCTCTATTGAACCAGAAATAGTCAAAACTGGCAAAATCAATGAAGTTTTAAGCGGCAAGCCAAGTATTTTAGTTCAGATTTTAAAAGAACCTATTGCTGCCAAAGGACCAAGACTTAGCTGTGAATTGAGCTTACCAGGTCGTTTTGTGGTTATTACTCCCTTCAACGAAGTAGTTGCAGTATCAAAAAAGATACATTCTGGTGAAGAAAGAAAAAGGCTTCACAAAATAATTGAAGCTATCAAACCGAAAGGTTTTGGAGTTATAGTACGCACAGCTGCAGAAGGAAAGAGTACCGAAGAACTTCATCAAGATTTATTGTCGTTAGTAGACACTTGGAAGTCAATACAAACAAGTCTTAAAGGTGCTGAAGCTCCTATCAAGATACTGAGTGAGCAAAATAAAACGACAAGCATTCTACGTGATTTACTGAGTGCAGATTTTAATAAAATTGTCATCAACGACAAAAATACTTATACAGATACTAAAAATTATTTGCAACGAATTGCACCAGACAAAGTAGATATTGTTAGTTTCTATAATAATGGGATTCCCCTATTCGACACATATAATGTAACCAAACAAGTTAAAAGTGCATTTGGAAAGACGGTTAATTTACCTAGTGGGGCTTACTTGGTTATTGAACACACTGAAGCCTTACACGTAATAGATGTAAATAGTGGCTATAAGAGTGTGAGTAATAGCCAGGAAGAAAATGCATTGCAAACTAATTTGGAAGCTGCTGAAGAAATAGCCAGACAGCTACGTTTACGTGACATTGGTGGGATAATAGTGGTTGATTTCATTGATATGAAGTTGCCAGAAAACAAAAAGAAGCTTCAAGAAGCAATGGAAGGTTTCATGGAAGGCGATAGGGCAAAACATGCCGTACTTCCTATATCTAAGTTTGGTTTACTACAGGTAACAAGACAACGAATGAAACCTGAAATGAACATCAACACTTCCGAAGAGTGTCCTGTTTGTCACGGTACAGGTAAAATAACAGCAAGTCTATTGTTAGAAGATGAAATAGAAAAAAGGTTGAACTACTTAGTGAGTCATTCACATAAAAACTTGACACTCGTTGTTCACCCAATAGTTTATTCTCATCTAACCAAAGGCTTTTTTACTTCCATCAGCAAAAGATGGAAACGCACTTACAAAACTAAATTGAAACTTAAAGAGAACAATAATTTCCATCTTGTAGAGTTTAGATTTTATGGGGAGCATGATGAAGAAATTAAGTTCTAATACCAAGCAAATTATTTAACTGTATCTGAAACATTTCAACTAACAAGCGGCTTTTAATTTCTAAAAGCCGCTTGTTTTTTTCCCCATTTGCCCTATTGGCTTTATTTTACTTGGCAAGTAAATTAATTTCAGAATTTGGGTTTCTACTTTTCCAATGCACTAAATAAACAATTTGCAAAAATCTTTAGAAGCTGTTTGAGTTAATTATTTGATATTCTTTATAGGATTTAATATTGACTGCAACTGAGTTAAATTTTTCACCTTAGGCGCTGGACTATGGTTGCAAAATTTGCCTTGTTCCAATCAAATAAACACCAATAAGTAATTCTAAACAATTAACTCAAACAGCTTCTTATTCTAAGAAATAAAATCAGATCCGCTTTCTAATAGGTCTTTACAGGAGATAACTTTTTAAGTCTTCTATAAATACCGTTCACGTAATATTTTTTGGTGATGGATAATATGTCCAAAGATGATAAAACAAAGCGCATTTACAGAGATTACATAATTGCTTGCTACCCCTTTTCTAATTAGCTGTTCTTCGGTAAAAGACTTAATCAAGATGTCAGTTGATTGTCGGACAAAAGCAAATTCTTCCTTCAAGCTAGCAAGTGTTCTGTGTGTGGCAGGTGCTTTGTCAGAATAACTATTTTCATCAAAACCCGGCAAAGGCAATGGCTCGCCCCTACTAATGCACAAAGCCCTGTAAGTAAAAATTCTTTCGGTATCAATAATATGTTGCAATAACTGCTTTACCGTCCATTTTCCA
>CANGFK010000141.1 GCA_947452925.1 Chitinophagaceae bacterium
AAGTGTGGGTGTGATGGGAGATGAAAGGACGTACGAATTTACGGTGGCACTGAGGGCAGTAACAAGTGTGGATGGAATGACTGCAGACTGGGCACACTTACCTTATGAGTTTTTAGCTAATATTTCCAACGACATCATCAATCAGGTGCGTGGAATCAACAGGGTTGTATACGACATCAGTAGCAAGCCTCCCGCAACAATTGAGTGGGAATAAACACAGAAAGTTTATCACAAAATAAAGAATTATGCGCTTCAAAAAACGATTTGCACTTGCACAACTATTTTGCACAATTCTGTTAGCAACTCCTTCACTTTCAAATGCCCAGCAGCGTTTGAAAGTGGCGGTATTCGCCCCTGTCTATATGGATAGCGCTTTTAAAGGAGCTGATTATAAATTGGGACTTAGCAACCTTCCCAAGAATATGCTACCCGGTCTAGATTTCTACAATGGGGTGATGATGGCCGTAGACAGTTTGCAATCAGAAGATAAAAATCTAGATGTATTATTTTATGACAGCAAAGGCAGTGAAAGCATTTATACTATCATCAGAAAGCCGGAGTTTGCAGGAGTAAACCTGATTATTGCTGCTTTTAACAATCGCCAGGACATAGCCCCACTGGCAGAAATAGCGCAACACAGAAATATTCCACTCATTTCTTCAACCTATCCCAATGATGGAGGTGTTATCAACAACCCCTATTTTGTAATGATTAATTCTTCCTTGAAAACTCACGTTGAGCAGATTTATAAATACGTGCAAAAAAACTTTTCATCCACTCATATCACTTATGTTAAAAGAAAAGGACAACTAGAAGATTTAGTACAATATTATTTTAGAGGAGCAGGGAAAGCTAGTTCCGCTGCACCTTTTGTTTATCAGACAGTAGACCTGAATGAACCCTTTACAACACAATCTTTACTTTCAAGTTTGGACAGTACTTCTGAAAATACCATAATCTGTGGTAGTCTCAATGAGGCATTTGGCATAAAACTCGTTAAGACATTCGCTGCAAACGGGAATTACAATTGCACTGTTGTGGGCATGCCCACTTGGGATGGTCTAAAAGATTTGGATGGAAGCGATTGTAACGGTGTAAATATCATATATACTACTCCCTACAACTTTGTTAGAACTCAGTCAACTGCTGTAACGCTTTCAAGCAACTACAAAACTCAGCTAAATGGCAGACCTAGTGATATGTTTTTTAAAGGATATGAAAGTATGTATCACTTTTGTAGTTTATTGATAAAACACCCTAAAGACATCATGGAGCACTTGTCTGAAAGAGAACCCAAACTTTTTAATGACTTCATTATAGAACCAGTAAAAAATGGTTCAGATCAATCAATTCAATACCTAGAAAACAAGAAGATCTATTTTATCAAGAAGACAAATGGAGTTACTAAATAAGTATTAAGTATTAAGTATTAAGTATTAAGTATTAAGTATTAAGTGGTAAGTATTAAAAAAAATACAACATACTACTCATGCCTAACACCTTATGCCTTTACAACTTATAACTTACGACTTATAACTTATAACTCAAAACCCCTTCTATCCCGAACATTTCCATTACTTTTGCGCCCGAAAATAAAATGTATTTATGAGCAACAGAACATTCACGATGATTAAGCCAGATGCTACTAGCAAAGGCTACACAGGGGCAATTCTTGACCAGATTATTAAGGCAGGATTCAGTATTAAAGCAATGAAATGGACCAAGTTAACAACAGAACAAGCTGGTCTTTTTTATGATATACATAGAGAGCGTGGTTTCTTTGGTGAACTAGTGGAATTTATGAGTAGTGGACCGATAGTAGCCGCTATCTTAGAAAAAGAAAACGCAGTAGAAGATTTTAGAACACTTATTGGCGCGACTAATCCTGCAAATGCTGCAGAAGGAACGATTCGTAAGAATTTTGCTTCATCAATAGGAGAAAACGCAGTTCATGGAAGTGATAGCGACGAAAATGCTATCATAGAAGGAGACTTTTTCTTTTCGAAGTTGGAAAGATTTTAGCTTAAAATATAACTAAATCCTATTTTTTAATCTTTTTTTAATGTTCCGAAAGATTTGACACTTATCTTTGTAATGTTTTTTAAGGGTTTAGGGTTGAAAAAAGGGCTGTGATTCTTCACGGCCCTTACTTATTTTAAAGCCTAACATTTCTATCTTAAATCAATCCCCTCTCCCACTTTCTCATTCAAATTTGCTAATTACCCTCAGAGGATATAAATTTACAAAAGAAAAGAATGCGTATTGAAAGACATCATCGATTTATATAGCAGGGTAATTATAGGAATACTTGGATTTGTAGCACCAGCTATAACCTTACTCATTGGTGTTTTCGCAGATGGAATAGATATACATAGAAAGAAAAAGGTTGATAAAGTACGCCACCTCACTGATTTGATGCAGGATAGTCACAAAAAAATTAAAGGACAAACCAAAGCAAATGCTATACACCTGAGGCAAAGCATTAGAAGACACGATGAACAAAAATCTACTTTGCAAAAAGAAATAAACTTGCTGTCTCCAAAGCGCCAGGTAATTAGAGTATTCGGCTCCTTGATAATGAGCCTACTCTTTATTGTAGGGTATGATGTGCTGGTTATCTACAACTTTCCCAGTGGATTTCTTACACTCAAAAGTGCGGCACTTGTTGCAAGTGTACTATTATTCACCTACTCCCTATTTTGCCTTTGGCAAATATTCTGCATCATCATAGACCTAAAACATATAGACTTAGCAGATGCTTTAGGCAAACATAAAAAAGAAGCAATCAATCAAGGAGACTTCTTGTAAAACACATTAATCATAATCTCCGCAACATATGATAGGAAGGAAGAAAAATTGATTAAAATAACTGCTAGTCAATACTTAGAAAACAGCATGTAGTATAAATACAGCACAGAATAGCCACTTAAATTTTTACTATGAAAAGAAGACAGCCAAGCTTTATTAACATATAACTCATAAATGGACACTATATTTGGCACTCATACAGGAAGGAATGAAAAAGAAGATTGCATTGGTTACGGGTGGTTATAGCGGTGAGGCGGAGATTAGCTATAAAAGCGCCATCACAGTAGGTAATAACATTGATAAGGAAAAGTTTTTCAGCTACAAGATAGATATTACCCCAACAGAATGGGCATACATTGATGAAAATGAGCAACGATCTCCGGTGAATAAAGAAGACTTTTCAATCGTAGACAGTCAGGGTAACAGAATAACATTCGATGCTATTTTGCTTTGCATTCATGGAACACCAGGTGAAGATGGCAAGTTGCAAGGTTATTTTGATATGCTTAAACTGCCTTATACCAGTTGCGATGTTGCCACAAGTGCCATCACCTTCAACAAACGTTATACTGTTGCTATTGCTGCCTTTGGTGGCATAAATGTTGCAAAGAGCCTGCATCTTTTCAAGCATACGCCAATTGCAAATGATACTATATTAAGTTCTTTAAAATTGCCCTTGTTTGTGAAACCAAATAATGGAGGTAGCAGCTTGGGAATCAGTAAGGTGCATGCGGCAGAGGAGTTGCAGACAGCACTAGATAAAGCGTTTAAGGAAGATGATCAAGTGTTGGTGGAGGAATTTATTAAGGGGCGTGAGTTTACTGTCGGCGTTTTTAAGTTCAAAGGAAAGATAACGACACTGCCCATTACTGAGGTGATTACTAAAAAAGAATTCTTTGATTACGAGGCAAAATATCAGGGACTAAGTGAAGAAATTACTCCTGCATTATTGGATACTTCCGACGCTAATGCCATCAATGAAGCTGCTTTGAAGGTATATCAGGTATTGAATTGTAGGGGAGTGGTACGCGTAGATTTCATTTTGAATGAAGCGGATAGGAAGCCATACATGCTGGAGGTAAATACAGTGCCGGGCCAAAGTGCGGCCAGCATTATCCCTCAGCAAGTGAAGGTGATGGGATGGGATTTGAAGGATTTTTATACAGCAATAATAGAAGAAGCAATTTTATAGTGTTTAGTGATTAGTGGTTAGTGAAATATCTAAATGCTGATTACTAATTACTAAACACTAGTCACTAATAATTAGATAAAGTGTTTAAATTCATTACATCAAAGCCCTTATGGGTAAATATTACAGTAGCAGTATTGGCGACTGCGGTTGTGGTACTGTTTTTCTTTGTGAGTCTGGGTTGGATAACGGGACATGGGAAATATGAGAAAGTGCCTGAGATTATTGGTCAGAATGTGTATGCTGCGAAGAGTTCGCTGGAAGCAAAAGGCTTTAAAGTGGAAGTGTCTGACTCTGTTTTCACTACCTCTATACCGGGACTAACTATTACCAAACAAATTCCTGAGGGAGGGGCACTTGTGAAGGCTGGCCGTACAATCTATCTGACTATCAACAGATCGGAAGCGCCAAAGATTGAGATGCCAAGCCTGATTGGGTTCTCTTTCAAGAGTGCCGCCTTATACCTTCAAAGTATGGGATTGAAGTTGGGGGATACAACATATAAACCAGATTTTGCACGTAATGCGGTACTAGAACAGTTGTTTAACAAAGAACCAATAAAACCTGGAACACAGATAGCTATTGGTAGTACCATCAGTTTTGTTTTGGGAAGTGGCGTTACAGATAGCATCATGAATATGCCAGATGTTGTAGGATTGACCCTGAATGTGGCGAAATCAAAACTGGCTCTGATGAACCTAAGCGTAGGAAGTGTTGTTGCCATGGGCGATGTGAGTGATACACTGAATGCTTTTGTGGTAAAACAAAACCCAGCCATATTTAGTGAAGCAATTGCAGGTCAGAAGACTATTAATAAAATTAAACCCGGAAATACTATCGACTTATACATCAGTACAACAGCTCCGGTAAAAGATTCAACTAATACATATCCACAAGAATAAAAAGTATAACAATGAAAGAAATTACAGTAGAAGCGCTGAAAGCAAGGATGGATGCAGGTGAAAAGATTCACCTATTGGACGTACGTGAACCATCTGAATATGCTGAGTTTAATATCGGCGGACAGTTGATTCCTTTGGGAAACATTCAGGCAATGGCAATAGATGAAATTGAAGACCTTCGTAATGAAGAAGTTATCATTCACTGCCGCAGTGGTAAAAGAAGTGCTACAGCATGTATATTGTTGGAGCAGTTTGGTTTCACTGACACCACTAATGTAGTAGGAGGGGTCTTGGCATGGCAAGAAAAGTTTGGAGGAGCTTAGTGGTAAGGCATAAGTGGTAAGTTACAAGTAATCAGTAGGTAATATTTAGTTAAAACACTACTATCTTATTTTTAAGGATATTACCTAATACTTACAACTTATGACTTATTCCTTTTTGAAAAGAGCTGCATACATTGTATCGGCTCTTTTTTTATAACCGATAAGGAGGGATTTAGTTTGAAGTTTCAGCTCAGGGAATTGTTGTTGGATGAAAGAAACAACTGTATCATTCTCTGCATCAAATACAGAACAGGTAATGTAAAGAAAATAACCTTCTTGGGCTAACTGAGGAATGGTATTGCTGACAATTTTTTGTTGTAACGTACTGAATTGTTGAATGGTCTCTTGTTTAAAATGTATTAGATTTTCAGGTGTTCTGCCCCAGGTTCCACTGCCAGTACAAGGCGCATCGCAGATAATTAAATCAAACAGATGTCCTTTAAGTTGAGGAGCAGGCAACGAGATGTCGGCCACAAAGGATTGATATCTGGTGATGGCTGCCCTCTCAAGACGTTTGCGCAAATTCTGAATGATAGATGATCTTACATCACTTGCTGTAAGGTTGATATTACCAAGTATATCTGTTGCCATGATGGATTTTCCTCCGCTTGCTGCACAGCAATCCCAAATCTTTAATGTATTTTTATTATTAAGAAGTGGTGTCAGTAAGTCTCCAACTAATTGAGAAGCATAATCTTGAATAACCGCTTCTTTATCAATATTCAAAATGGTATCAATGGAGGTTGTATTGCTGATGGAAAGGCAATTATCGGTTATTTCTGTGAAACTGATTCCATTGGTTTCAAGCTTATTCTTTACTTGCTTTTGATAGCTTGGGCGTATGCGAATGAATAAATCGGGTTGGGTTAAATGAGATAGATTAAATGCCTCTTTGTCCATCCCTTCTTGAATGTAATCGGTAAATGGAAAGATGAGTTCGGGGGACAACAGATTAGCTATTAATTTTATTTTCTCAGACAGTGGCAGACTTATTTGTTCGTTCCATTCGGGCTTAAGGAGTTGCAATAGCTCACTGGGCTCTGTTCTGCAAAGGAATAATGCACTCATCATTTTAGTTTCAAAACTACCCTCAACAGACTTTCCCAACCTATAATATTGATATACCATAGAGGCTACTTCTCTTCTGTCTCTGCTGCCCATTTGTTTGCGTGTTGCAAAAAACTGCTTCAGCCATATTGCTAATGGTATTTCTCCCTTATAGTTGGAGACCACTTCCTTGGCAGTATTTAGATAAGAGTAATATCTACTCATAGTACATTGTTGTTTCTTAAAGGCTGCTTGAGTTAATTATTTGATATTCCTTATATGGGTTAATATTAACTTTAGCTGCGTTAATTTTTTTTCCAATAGGCGTTAGACTATGGCTGCAATATTTGCTTTGTTCCAATCAAATATACGCAGATTAGTAATTCTTAACAATTAACTAAGAAAGCTTCTTAATAAAAAACGGCTAACCGAAGAGATGGTTAGCCGTTTTGATAAGTATTATTTTTTAGCTTATTTGTGTCCGTGTATCATCGGATTCATTTTGAGTGAGCCAGGTGCAGGGACCGCAGCGGGTGCTGGAGTTGCGACATCCAAGACTGCAATATCAAAAATAAGGTTGCTGTATGGTTTGATTGGTCCACCACCACGTTCGCCATAACCTAACATTGCGGGAATTAAGATTTTACCCTTTGCTCCTTTCGCAAATAGGCGAAGACCTTCATCCCAGCCTGGAATTACTTTTCTTTCACCTAGAACAACCTTAAAAGGCTCAGCACCTGGTTTATCCATATTGCCATCGAAAACTTTACCATCTTCAGTGTAGCCTTTGTATAAAACTGAAACTTCCTTTCCGCTATCTGCTTTGTTTGTAAGATCACCAGGGTTATCTATAACAACACCCACACCATTTGGTGTTTTTTGAACTTTAAGTCCCTTTGCAGCTGCATAAGCATCCAACTCTTTTATTTCTTTTGCTTTTTCAGCTTCGTAGGCCTTGGTCATATAACCGGATACACCTGTTTGACTGTCAAAAGAAGCTAGGATTTCTACCTTTCCTTTAATCACCCCACCTTTTGTAAATGTTTTGTCATAGTCTGGTATTGCGCCAAGGTTCTTTAAGGTGTCAATACTAAGAGTGAAAGTAATTACATCACCTACAGCACATTTTGGCAATAACTCTGTAAAATTATATTTACCCAATTGAGCTGTATCAAAGCGGAAAGAAGCAGGAATTTTACCGAAAGTACTGTTTAGGATAGAGTCTTTGCTACCCAACTTAAATTCTACATTCAAAACAACATAAGAGCCATTCTTTAAAAGAACAGTGCTGCCACCTTTCTTTATTTTGTAGGGCATTCCCGATTTTGTTTTGTCAAATTGGTTGCAACTTGCCATCAGTAAGGCTATTGCTAAAACTGCTGTTAATTGTTTCATTCTCTGTGATTAAAATTAAAATTTTGTCCTTTCTTATTTAATTCAAGGACGGTTAGTATAATTGTTGTTCGTATTCGGGTAAAATATTTTTAAATTTAGATAATGTATCATCCAGACTCTCATCACTTCTGCCTCCTGCTGCGTTGAAATGTCCGCCCCCTTCAAAGTGAAGTCGTGCAAATGTATTGACATCGAAGTCTCCTTTGCTTCTAAAACTCCATTTTCTCTCCTCCTCTCTATCAATAACAATGGCGCCAAACTTTATTCCTTGCATGGAAAGTAGGTAATTAACCAATCCTTCGGTATCACCTGTCT
>CANGFK010000142.1 GCA_947452925.1 Chitinophagaceae bacterium
ATTGATCCAAATAGTACACTCAATCTTCCTTTTTTATCTCCCAGAATGCCCCATAAGATTCCGCCTACAACCAGTCCAATCATCTGAACACTGATTATAAACTCTCCTTGCGACAAAATTTCTTGAGGGGACAAGCCTAATGCTTTCAGACTTGGTTTACGTACAATTGCAAACAAGAGCAAATCGTACACATCCACAAAAAAGCCCAATGCACCTACGATGACTGTCAGAGAAAATATCCCTGGCTGCTTTTTATCCATAACTTAATTGGTGGGGGATGACTTTGTTTTACCAAAAACTAGCTTAATGATTACTGGGGCTGTGGTAATGAAAACAATACCTAGAACAATGACTTCCAGGTGTTTCTTTATGTCGAAGTTATAGTGCTCCATAAAAAACTTATCGAGGTAATGGCCTCCTGCAAGCATACTTGTTACCCACGCTATACACCCTACGATATTGAAGAAAGCAAACCTCTTTTTATCCATTTCCACAATACCTGCGATGATGGGTGCAAATGTTCTGACTATTGGTACAAAGCGGGCAAAAACGACTGCTCCACCGCCATGTTTCTCATAGAAATCGTGTGCCTGATGGAGGTATTTCTTTTTAAAAAGGATATTATCTTTCCAACCGAACATGGACGAGCCAATCTGCTTCCCAAATACATACCCTGTGGTATTACCCAAGATTCCTGCTATTGCGGTGAGAGTAATAATCAATAAAAGATTGAGGAAACTGTTTCCAGTATCAAACAGAGATGCCGCTAATTTATCGCTAAATATACCAGCTACAAACAATAAGGAATCACCGGGAAAGAAGAACCCTACAAACAAACCTGTTTCGGCAAAAATGATAGTTAACAACAGCCAAAGACCACCATTATCTATATAAAATTGTGGCTGAAGTAGTTCATGTAATTTAAAAGCGAGTATCGTTTCAAGCATAATTAGTTGTGAAGATTGAATTTCTTCGGATGTAAAGAAACAGTAATTCCTTATATCTTGATTAATTATCTGTAATAATTACTTAAAACGGAACTAGATGAAACTATCCTTTGCCGTTACTTATCGATAATTCATAGCATTGCTTCGCTATTTCTAACTCTTCATTTGTTGGCACCACCAATACTTTCAGATTCGCTCCTTTTGCTTGAAATTCTTTAATTCCTTCTGCAGAAGTGGTTGTATTGGCTTCATCGTAGGTAATACCCATAAAGTTTAATCCCTTTACTGCCAACACCCTCATCGCGCCATCATTCTCTCCTATCCCACCGGTAAACACAATGGCATCTACGCCATTCAAAACGGCTATATAGGAGCCTATATATTTCTTTATTCTATAGGCATACATCTCATATGCCAATGCTGCCGATTCGCTTCCATTCTTTATGGCTGCTTTCACATCACGCATGTCACTATATCCACACAAACCCAACATACCACTTTTCTTATTCAGCACATTCTGCAATTCCTCCGCAGACATCCCTGTCCGTTCCATGATATGAAAGATGACAGATGCATCAATATCCCCACAACGAGTCCCCATTATCAACCCACTCAACGGTCCCAAGCCCATAGAAGTATCCACGCACTTTCCGGCATCAATGGCAGCCATGCTACAGCCGTTTCCTAAATGAATAGTGATAATCTTTGCCTTTGGATTACCTAAGTAAGCCGCAGCTTTCTCCGAAACATACTTATGACTTGTACCATGAAAACCATAAACCCGCACACCATTCTTCTCATAAAACTCATCACTGATGGCATATTTGTAAGCTACAGGAGGAATTGTCTGATGGAAAGCTGTATCGAAAACAGCCACCTGCTTTGCTTTAGGAAATAGCTTTTCTGCTACTTCAATCCCGGTATAATTGGCTGGCAGATGCAAGGGTCCTAGCGGAAATAATTTCTTTATCTGTGCTTTCACAACGTCATCAATAAATACTGTTTCAGAAAATGCCCTTCCCCCATGCAATACCCTGTGACCTATCACATTTATCTCATCGGCCGAGCTGATGACGCCCGATTCCTTATCAATCATAACACTTACCACAGCTGCCAAAGCTTCTCCATGATCGCCTGTTTCCAATTCCTTATTCACCACAACCTCTTCTCCCTTCTTAAATACTTTATGAATGAGAAAAGTACCTTTTGCACCAATTCTTTCTACCAATCCGCTACAAACTAAGGTAGCGTCAGGCATAGAAATCAACCGATACTTAATAGAACTGCTACCACAATTAACAACAAAAATCTGCATGCTTCTTTAGTTATGAGTTATGAAATAGATGTAGAGAGATAGTAGATATTAACTAGTAGATATTAATTAAACAAAACACCTAATATCTACTAGTTAATATCTACTATCTTCTACTGCGCCTGTATCGCCGTTATCACTACTGTATTAAAAATATCTTCTATCGTACAACCCCTGCTAAGGTCATTCACTGGTTTATTAAGTCCTTGTAACATCGGTCCAATGGCCAATGCGCCCGTTTCTCTCTGCACAGCCTTGTACGTATTGTTTCCGGTATTGAGGTCGGGGAAGATTAATACGCTTGCCTGACCAGCAACTGGTGAGTTTGGCATCTTTTGTTTGCCCACAACAGGGTCAACAGCAGCGTCGTATTGAATGGGACCTTCCACTTTCAAGTCGGGGCGTAACTTTCTCACTAATTCTGTAGCCGTTCTCACCTTGTCCACGTCTTCACCCACGCCTGATGTTCCGGAAGAGTACGATAACATCGCAATCAATGGTTCAATCCCGAAGGCAATACTACTTTCGGCCGCTGATATAGCTATTTCTGCCAGTTGTTCTGCTGTTGGGTTCGGGTTCACGGCACAATCTCCAAAAACACATACCCTATCTTCCAGGCACATAAAGAATACAGAAGATACTGTATTGATTCCAGGCTTGGTTTTCACAAATTGCAATGCTGGTCTGATGGTATGTTGTGTGGTATGCACTGCACCCGAAACCATTCCGTCTGCTTCACCAAGATAAACCATCATGGTACCGTAATAAGATACATCACTCATCATATCCCTTGCCATTTCCAACGTTACATTCTTCGCTTTTCTTAGCTCATACAATGTTTCAGCGTATCTTTCAAACGCATTGGATTTCAATGGATTAATAATTGTCAAATTCTCAGAAGGAAAGCTCAGATTTAATCTACGCATGGCGGCATTAATCTCGTCTTTATCACCCAGAATAGTCAGTGTAACAATGTCTTGCTGCAACAATCTGGCTGCCGCTGTCAGTATCCTGTCATCATTTCCTTCGGCCAATACAATATGCTTCTTATGGCTCTTGGCTCTTTTCACCATCTGATATTGAAACATATGCGGCGTGATGCCTGCTGTATGGAAAGTCTTTATCTTTTCTTCCAAGCCTGCTGCATTCACATATTTGTCGAAAGTATTGATGGCTAATGAAATCTTCTGGCCATTATCTACACTAATTCTTGAGGGTGTTTTGCTGATATTGGTGACCGTTTCAAAAGTTCCTGTTTGCACTTCTACCACAGGAATCACGGTTTCTAATCCTTCTATCACCCTCAAGATGGGTTCATCAGGTTTTAGTCCTCCTGTCAATACCAATCCCGCTACTTTTGGGTAATTAGTAGAAATGTTTGCCTGCATTGCTGCCAAAATGATGTCGCCTCTGTCACCCGGTGTCACTATCAAAGTATTGGGCTTCAACCTCAGCAGCAAGTTGTTCAATTGCATGGCTCCAACTATAGAATGGTCTACCTGATTGCTCAAATTCTCCTGTCCCAGAATAACAGTGCCCCCTATCGACTCCGCAATCTCTTTCATAGTAGGATTATCCAGGTTTTTATCCGCAGGAATAATGCTTAATAATATATCCTTGGGAAGAGATTCTTTGAGGAGTTCCTTTAACGATTCAACATTTTCTGGATTTGTCTTATTGATGACGGCGGACAGCACCTGAATATCCCTGTCGCCAAAGCTTTTGCATACTGCAAGCAGGTTATTTACTACCGAATCATTATCCGATTTGTCTGCACTCACCAATATAATGACAGGTATACCCAGATTCTTTGCAATAACAAGGTTTGCATCGAAGTCATAAGAAACGCCATCCTTCAAAAAGTCAGTCCCTTCTACCACTACAAAGTCGTTTTCTTCTTCTAGTTTTTTAAACTTCTCAATAATGGTATCAATCACGTAAGCATCGTTTCCAGCAGCACGATATTGCAACACTTCTTCCCTTGTGAAGGCATACATATCTTCGTAAGGCGTATTGATCTTGAAGTGCGAAGCAATCATCTGTATATGATAATCAGCTTCTTTTTCATTTGGTCTGTAGATAATGGGCTTGAAATAAGCAACTTTCTTGGTTTTTCCGGATAGCATATTCAATAATCCCAAAGCCATCACCGACTTGCCACTATAAGGTTGATTTGTGGCTATATAAATTGCATTACTCATAAATAAATCCTGTTAAAATCCATCTTTCGGAAAACTATTTTTCCAACCGCAAATGTGGCAACTAAAAGTAATGGGAAAACTGATATGAATCATAATAAAAGAAGATTTATAATAGAAAAAACGTTTTTTATTTACAAAAAGACTTATCGTTTCACACAACTTCAAAAAAGGGTACCCGATGTATACTTTTGTTACCAGAACTATACTCGCAAATAAAAGATCATGTTTTTATTTAGGTTTCTTACAAAAGACTTATGGGTTGGTATAATCATTAAATCATGGTCTTATTTTTTTGCACTAACTTATTGACACCACAGATGATAATATATATTTGTCAATATCAATTCATTTTACGTAATTATTAATCAATGAAAAATATAAAAATCATAATAACGCTTATAATTTTATCATCTGTAAGCTGCATAAGTTCTAGAGAAACAGTCCTCGAAAGTTTAAACTATAATGCAAACAAAAACCAGACAGAATATATGGTATTTCCATTTGGCAATACTACTATTCCCGGAAAATGGGATAAAACCCATTATAATTCCGAAAGCAAACAACAATCCTTCATAAACGAAGATTCAATTAAAATTGCAATTGCCTTTGGATCGTTCACTAGCTTCGAATTTAACCAAGACGGCTCAAAAAAGGGATTTGAGTTTGTAAAGGCTTATTATGAATGGGACTCTAAATACCTCGCTGAAAAAAATAATTTTAATAGGGAAATACTTTATCAGGACAGTACCAATAATTTTATTATCTGGAGAATACAGGGTACAAATAATGGGGAGCCAATTGACAATGTCTTTCTTTTTGGCATCAAGAATAGAAATGTTAGTAATCTTTCGATATTTACAGACAAGTGGGATATAAATAAGAAAAACCAGTTTTTGAAAGGTTTATTTATGAATAAATAACTTAATCTAGTAAACCACAAACATTATCCTTGCCCTTCAATGCCTGAATCTGTGAATTATACAAGAAATTACTGTAATTGTATAATGCTATCCTACCTGTAAACAACCACCTTTGGCGGATAAAAATAAATATTATGTCTTTACTGTCTATTATTGTTGTAGTGCTTGTTGTAGGTGTGTTGCTATGGTTGGTAAACACTTATCTACCAATGGATGCCAAGATAAAAAACATTCTTAATGCAGTGGTAGTTATCGTGTTGGTAGTATGGTTGTTGAAAATATTCGGGTTACTGAGTACTTTAAGACAAATACATACTTAAAAGCTGATTCGTGTTTTGCAAAATGCAAAACACGAATCTATTTATCGCAACAGTTCTATCAGCAACCATACAAAAGGCGTTGCCAACAATAAAGAATCGAACCTATCTAAGAATCCTCCATGCCCTGGCATAATCTGTCCGCTGTCTTTAATGCCTGCCATGCGTTTTAGTTTACTCTCCAGTAAGTCGCCCAATGTACCAACAATGGCCGCGGTGGTAGAAATAATCAGTAACAACTTTATATCGTCAATATGAAATAAATATTTGCAGCCCAGCGTAACCGCAACCACTGCCAACACAGCCCCACCAACAGTGCCTTCCACCGTTTTCTTGGGAGAGATGGAGGAAAAAGGTGTTTTACCAATGAAAGAACCTACAATATAAGCCATCGTATCATTGATCCAGATAGATGCAATAAGGATGATTGGCAAGAGGTATCCGGGCGAAGAAGTTGTATCGTTTAGGTTGGTAGAAATAGTCCATAAACGCATCATCAATCCCCAACTCAGGGATATATATACCAGACCTGCCAACGAATAGCCCACCACTTTAAGGTCTAATTGCTTTTTCAGAACGACTTCCTTCAAACAAAAAAGAATCGTAAACAATTGTAGCCCATACCAGCCTACACCCTTTGCTACAATATGCCCGAAATGAAAACTATTGTCTGTATTCATCAATACAAAACACCATCCCAAAAGCATAATTACATTGCGATGAAAGGTAGTAGTAGCTTTATATTCTGGATAAATCAAGGCAATAATGCGTTGATATTCAATCCAGCAACCAAAATGTATTGCCGAGAACAGAATAAGAAAACTCCACTGATTGTAGAATAATCCAGCTAGCATTACTGCTACAAATACAACCGCTGTGAGTGCGCGTGTTTTAAAAACTTGAAGATTGAGAGCCATGAATTAGTGATTAGTGGTTAGTTATTAGTGATTAGTTGTGAACTAGTCATCAATAACTAATCACTAACAACTAACCACTAACAACTAGTTTAAAAGTCCTTTGTCCAGTAGCCCATTAGCTACGTCCTTGAGGGTGATTGGTACATAAATTTCGATATCGCCGAAGTTTAAATAGCTGCTATCGAGCTTATTCAGTAACTGTACGGGTATATTGTTTTCTTCCAGCAGCCCCTGAACAATACTTGCTTCTGCCATGCTGCGGGTTTTGAGTAATAGATGCCATTCTTTCATTAGTAGGTTTTATCGGGTGAAAGTGAGGATTCTTTTTTAGCCAGAAAAGCTTCGCTGATCTTTTTATAATTAATAAACAGATAAACTAAAGCTACCGTACCAACCAAACTCAGCCATACAGGGAAATGATCTTCCAGCGATTCTTTCGAAAGTTTTCCTTTCATCGCACCCATATAAAGTGCCGTTACCGCAACGGCATTATTAAGAAAGTGCGCGAGGATATTAAGCCAGATACTTTTTCCATAATAAAACAATAACCCCAGCACCACGCCCAACATGGCCCGGGTAAGAAAACCAAAATAGCTCCAATGGATTGCACTAAACAAGATGCTTGTAAGAATAATACCCACCCACGGATTGCCAAACCAACGGATAAAAAGTGGTTGCAAGGTTCCTCTAAAAAAAGTCTCTTCCACAAAGGCAGGCATCATCGCAATGATTAAAAGTCCTACCAGATACTCACCAAAATTCTTCATGGTAGCAATTGCAATCACTTGCTGATTATACTCATCTTCTGCCTTTTGAAACTTAGCGCGCAAATGTGCAGAGATGGGGATCCGTTCATTCAAATCTCCTAAAGCACTGCCAACAATCAATGCCATACAAGCAATTAATACCACCAATCCAATCTGTTGCCAAAAGATGTTTTTATTAAATCCCAAATGCTGAAACGGCTTTTTAAATACAATAACATTAAACATATATGCCGGCACAAAAAACATGACTGATGTAGACAATAACTGAACGATTTTCATGGCAGTGGCATTCTCTGGCAGTAGAATAGCCTTATCTAAATCTGTAAGATGCACGTGAGGCAGCATCAACTTCAAGATAATGATAGAAATGATACTACCAATAATAAGACCGCCTCCCAATAGACCTATCAACAGACCAAACTGTGATAAATTACTCATACCTCTTTCTTGATAAGGCGTGGCATAAAAAGGCGAAGCCGCAAGTTTGTTCTCGCGTGGTTCTTCCTGTATAATTTCTTCGTGTTCTTCCATAATTTCCTAGTGGTTAGTGATTAGTGATTAGTGGTCAGTGAATGAAAATCGGGTTTATCGTTAACC
>CANGFK010000143.1 GCA_947452925.1 Chitinophagaceae bacterium
ATGAGGGAAATATTATCAATATCGGAACAGCTGGCGGATGGACGAAGGCATCTAGTGGATTTACTTTTCAGTTCATTCAGAAGAAGACTTATGCTATCACACAGGCACTGGTGAAAGGGAAGTTGCCAGTGATAAAGAAAAAGTTTTCGGACAAGGTATTTGATTTGTATGATGCTACATTATTGAATGTGCTTGTGAATAGAAAAATGAGTGGCAGAGATGTTTTCTATCAGCTCTTTTCTAAAATAAAGGCAAAGACTGTATTGAAATTTTTGGATAATGAGACTTCCTTGGCGGAGGATTTTAAAATTCTAAGTAGTGTACCTATTTCGGTGTTTTTGCCGGCGGCCTTAAAGGAACTTTTTTCGTTTGGAAAGAAGCATTAGTATTCTGGAGATAATGCCTTTGTTTCTGAGACTTCTATCTGTTTTGTAAAAGCAACAGTTGTTTCTTATACATTTGCAGCTATGGCTTTGTAGTACAATGGATAGTATAAGAGTTTCCGAAGCTCCAGATCCAAGTTCGATTCTTGGCAAAGCCACTATCCTTTTTTGTGAAATAAACCTCCTCTACGCTATTTCTTACCATTAATCATTGAAGAAACGATTCCATTCTGATCTCCTAATTCAGCCAATAATACGCCGGCAATGTGAAAAGTCATGAATCCGTACATACCCCATTGAGTGATGTTGTGAATGTCTTTTGCAATTTTATGAATAGATTTTAGGGCTTCTACATCTTCAAACGCTAGTATTAGTCCGGTTGTTGCCATTATTGCAAATAGTATATAGAATGTGAGGTAGCTGTATTGTACCATCAGGTAATGTCCTTTGTCGTAGGTGTCATCGGGTAATTTGCTGGCAGTTCTTATTCGCGAAGCAATTCTTTTATCTTTAGAAATAATTAATTCAGCTATTATTCGCCAAAGCATCAGGAATGAGAGGCCAAAGCCTATGAATTTGTGTAGATTCCATAGTTTGTCGCTGTATTCGTGGGCTACATTTTTTGCTTGTTCGGGTGTTATACTACCCCCTTTTTCCTTCACCATTGCCTGTACCATGTCTATATTCTTTTTTGTTTTGAACAGGGTGGCGTTTAGAATCACCGTTGTGACAGATGCAGTGAAGAATATGACGGCCAACCAATGCCAGATGCGTATGATGGCAGGCTTTGTTTGGTTGAACAAAAGAGGGGTTGCACTACTCATATTTATAATTTATTTGTGGGTGTAAAAGTATTGGTTTGGAGGTTGAAGGCATTGTTATTTTTATTTATTTATGTAAATTCTCAGTCTAAAGTGCTTCTGATTGCCTCCATTTCTTGAAGTCTTCCTAACGTTTCTCGTACTATTACTCCCATTTCTCGTACTATTACTCGCGTTTCTCGAACTATTACTACCATTTCTCGAACTATTACTCTCGTTTCTTGAACTATTACTACCATTTCTCACACTATTACTCTCGTTTCTCGTTCTTCTCCTAGCTATAATTTCGATGTTACTGACGATAATTTGTTATTTGGGGGAGTAGATTGTTGTTTCTTAAGGTTAATTATTAACTTTCAGTGTATTTGTGGTGGTGTTAAAATTATTAAGTAAAGTCTAAGCCTTTTTTTACTAAGATTAGTTATCCTTACTTTTGCGGCTCTTAAAAAAAACTCCTTGAGTATGAATTTTAATCTTTCACAAATACCCGAACGTACAGTACAGCCTAGACAGAATGGGGTGACAATGGTGATGGACAAGGGGCTAAGCATAAGGGAAGTGCATGATTTTATGAGTGTTGGTGGCCCTCATGTTGATATAATAAAACTAGGTTTTGGCACCTCATACGTGACACCTAATCTGAGAGAAAAGATACAGGCTTATCAAAGTTATGATGTACCTATTTACTTTGGAGGGACTTTATTTGAAGCTTTTTTGATTCGTAATCAGTTTCAGGATTTCATTGCTGTATGTAAGGATTATGGAATTACACATGTTGAAGTGAGTGATGGTAGTATTACGATTCCTCATGCGGAGAAGTGTGGTTATATTGAGAAACTGACCAAGCATTTTACAGTGTTAAGTGAAGTTGGCAGTAAGGATGCGCTACACATTATCCCACCTTACAAATGGATTGAGTTGATGCGTGCTGAATTGGAAGCAGGCTCTTCATATGTGATTGCTGAAGCGAGAGAGGCAGGGAATGTGGGCATCTATAGAGGTAGTGGAGAGGTGCGTGAAGGGTTGGTTCAGGAGATATTGACACAGATTCCGGAAGAAAAGATTCTTTGGGAAGCCCCACAGAAGGCTCAGCAACTATACTTTCTGGAATTGATAGGTTGCAACGTTAACCTTGGCAACATTGCACCGAATGAAGTTATTCCTTTGGAGTCTATGCGTATCGGGCTTCGTGGAGATACCTTCCATTTATATCTAAACAAATAATTGGAAATCAATTGATTGCTATGAATGATGCCACTATGATAAAAGAACAACGATTGTATGCTTTAATAGGCTTTCCGCTTGCACATTCTTTCTCTGAGCGTTATTTTAATGCTAAGTTTGAGAAAGAAGGGATTGAGGATACTGAATTTAAGTCTTTTTCTTTTGAGCATATTGATACCATTAAAGAGATAATGGGTGAGTATCCCAATCTGAAAGGCTTTGCGATTACGATTCCTCATAAGAAGTCAATACTTCCTTTTTTGGATGGAGTTACAGAAGACGTAAAGTTGATGGGGGCTTGCAATTGTGTTCGTATTGAGGATGGCAAGTTGAGTGGATATAATACGGATGTGGTTGGTTTTGAGCAATCATTCAGAAAGAAATTAGAATCACATCATACAAAAGCTTTGATATTGGGAAGCGGCGGCGCAGCCGCCGCAGTGGAATTTGTTTTGCGCAAATTGAACATCCCTTATCGTTTTGTTTCCAGAGTAGGAAATGAGGAGAAGGGGGTATTCTCTTATGAAGAATTGACCAAGGAAATTTTAGAAGAGTACACCATCATCATCAATACAACACCATTGGGAACTTTCCCTAAAGTAGATGAAGCTGCTGCCATACCTTACCAATATCTGACAAGTAACCATTATCTATTTGACCTGGTTTATAATCCTGCTGAGACGAAGTTTCTTCGCTTAGGAAAAGAACAAGGTGCAACTATAGAAAATGGTTATGAAATGCTTGTTTTGCAAGCTGAAGAGAACTGGGCAATATGGAATAATAGTTAGTGGTCAGTGGTTAGTTGTTAGTAAAGCCCAGAACCACGAACCACTAAAAACTAACTAGTCATTCTCTCTATTGCTATTGCAGGAATGGTTGCTTTCTTCTTTGTTGCATAGTCAAAGCACATCATACCCGTTTTTGCTTTTCCGGCAAGAACAGTTTGTTCTCCTTCAATGAGCTCTATAAGGTAATACAGGTCGAAACCAAGTCTGTCAAAGCCAGTGGCTGCAACAGAAATCTTAACTGTATTGCCGTAAACAAGTTCTCTTTTATATTCGATTCCTACGTCACTCATGATTAGTCCTACTCCTTCAACACTCATTTCACTATATCCAAACTGATGTAAGAAACGTAATCTTGCTTCGTGCAAAAGCGATAGAAAAGAGTCGTTGCCTACATGACCACCATAATTTACATCAGAGATACGGATTGGGATGATTGTTGAAAAGCTGAAGTTCTCGGGTAAGTTTAATTTAATACGTTCCATTATTTTAAATTTAATTGAAGCAAAGGGCTGCAAAATAGGCAAATACAAGCTATTTGTATACAATGCTTTATCTGTAACAACATTTATTCACGTTTTAGGATAACTGTTTTTTTGTGCTTTGATAGAACCATTATTTTTGTTCGATGCAGTTTAATTTTGATTTGAGTCTGATAGGATTAATTGTTTTTGTCATTTTCTGTACCGTTGCGGGTATACAGATACTTTATTATCTCTTTTTGTTCCGAAGGTTGGCCTTTTTCAAGCCAAAATATACTGAAAGCAATTATAGTGAACCGGTTTCTGTCATCATTTGCGAGCGTGATGAAGCAGATAATCTGGTTGATAATTTGCCAGGAGTGTTGGTGCAAGAGTATCCCTCCAAACACGAGATAATTGTTGTAAACGACAACTCAACAGACCACAGTAAATACATTATTGATGAGTTCTGTAAAGCTTTTCCTACGTTAAAACATCTGGAATTAAAACAGGAAGCTAAACTGATAATGGGTAAAAAGTTTCCACTCTCAATGGGAATTAAAACAGCCAAACATCAGACACTACTGCTTACAGATGCGGATTGCGTACCGGCTAGTGAAAACTGGGTAAGACATTTTCAGCGCTCATATACCGATGGAATTGAAATAGTATTAGGCTATGGATCTTTCCACAAGCAACCAGGATTGCTGAACAGGTTGATTCGTTTTGAGACATTTCACTCAGCCTTACAATATCTTTCTTATGCACTTGCTGGCATTCCTTACATGGGGGTAGGCAGGAATCTTAGTTATAAAAGGGAACTATTTATGAAGAATAAGGGGTTCTCTTCTATCAATATGATTCCGAGTGGCGATGATGATTTGTTTATCAATAAGGTAGCTACTAATAAAAACACCGCTATTGTAGTCGAGCATGAGGCGCATACACTTACTAAAGCTAAATCATCCTGGAATGCATGGATGCGTCAGAAGTATCGGCATTATACCACCACTAAGTATTACAAGCCGAAGCATAAGTTCTGGCTTGGGCTCTATTCAATCAGTTTTGGCATGTTGTTCCCTTATGCCATTGCTGCTGCCTTGTTATTTAACTGGTGGATTACCCTGTCAATCCTTTGCTTCAGGTGGTTGATTCAGGGTGTTATCTTTTTTAGAAGTATGAAGAAGTTGAACGAACTAGATTTGTTCCCGTTCTTTATCCTTTTAGATATCTGGATGTTCATTTATTACATATTTGTCCTTCCTGCACTCTGGCGTAAACCAAAGCAGAAGTGGAACTGATTGAGTGGTTAGTGATTAGTTGTTGTTATTGAAGAAATACAATTTATACTTTATTACATACTTTACAATGAAAAAAACTACTTAATAATATACAAATAGGCGCTGATTACTAACAACTAATCACTAACCACTAATAACTATTAATGACTACGCTTTATAAATATTTTGCTGATTTCACACCCGCTCAGATAAGTCAATTAGAGGCCCTGAAAGACTTATACACTGAATGGAATGAGAAGATAAATGTGATTTCCAGAAAGGATATTGAACATATTTATACCCATCATGTGCTACACTCTCTTACAATTGCAGCCATAGCTGACTTTCAGCCCGGTATGGACGTGATTGATATTGGTTGTGGAGGTGGGTTTCCCGGCGTACCTCTTGCTATATTCTTTCCGGAAGTAAACTTTCATCTGGTAGATAGTATCGGGAAGAAACTGAAAGTGGTAGAAGCGGTAGCAGAAGGTGCAGGCATTACAAATATTACTACCCAACATTGCCGTGCAGAAGAGATAAAGAGCCGTAAATTTCACTTTGCAGTAAGTAGGGCAGTAGCTCCTTTAAAAGACTTGTGGCAATGGGCATCACCTTTGTTAAGAAAGGGAAATGCGTCTTCATTACCCAATGGGTTGATTTGTTTGAAAGGCGGTGATTTGCATCAGGAGATTAGTGATAGTAATGCAAGGCCAAAACTAATAGATATTTATTCGCTCTTCCCAGAGGAATATTTCAATCAAAAATACCTGCTGCACGTAGAAAAGAAATAGCTTTCATAAATTACGCCGTTACTTTTTCTTCAGGATTTTGTTGCAGATATATGGACCTTAATAGAAAATATATTCGTAGTTATTCGTTTTATTTGTAGCTTAACTGAAGTGTCAGAAGGATAGCTGCTGTCGTTCATTCTTCATAAAATAGCTATTGTGAGCAATTATATACCGTTAGCAGAAAGGATGCGCCCACATACGTTGGACGAATTAGTGGGGCAGGAGCACCTTACAGGCAAGGGGAGCATCCTGCGAACTTCTATTGTGCAGGGCAACCTTCCTTCTATCATTTTGTGGGGACCACCCGGTGTGGGAAAGACAACCATCGCCAACATCATTGCCCAGACTATGAATGTGCCTTACTTTCAATTGAGTGCCATCAGCAGTGGTGTGAAGGAAGTGCGCGAAGTAATAGAACAATCAAAACAAACCAACAAAGCCATCCTTTTTATAGATGAGATACACCGTTTCAACAAAGGACAGCAAGATGCGTTGCTGGGGGCAGTAGAAAAGGGAGTCATTACACTCATTGGTGCTACAACAGAAAACCCTTCCTTCGAAGTAAACAATGCCTTGCTTAGCCGTACACAGGTTTATGTGTTGAAACCCTTGCAGGAGAAAGATTTGATTGAGTTATTGCAGCAGGCAATAGCGAATGATACGGAACTGAAGCAATTGGATATCAAGCTGAAAGAGACAGATGCATTGATAAAAATTGGTGGAGGAGATGCACGCAAACTCCTGAACCTGCTGGAGTTGGTGGTGCAAACATTGGCGGCTACCAATACAGCTACCATCATCATTACTGATAAAGAGGTGATGCATGTGGCGCAACGAAAGATTGCGTTGTACGATAAAAAGGGGGAACAGCACTATGATATTATCTCTGCCTTCATAAAAAGCATGAGAGGAAGTGACCCAAATGGCGCGGTATATTGGCTGGCAAGAATGATAGAAGGAGGGGAGGATGTTCAGTTTATTGCAAGACGGATGCTGATATTTGCCAGTGAAGATGTAGGGAATGCCAATGCTAATGCGTTGCTGTTGGCAAACGCTACTTTTGATGCCGTCAGTAAGATTGGTTATCCCGAAAGCAGAATTATATTATCGCAGTGTGCCATCTATCTGGCTTCATCTGCCAAGAGTAATGCGTCTTATGAAGCCATCAATAATGCTTTGCAGACGGTGCAGCAAACGGGCGATTTACCAGTGCCATTGCACATTAGAAATGCACCCACCAAGCTGATGAAGAATATGGGTTATGGAAAAGACTACAAGTATTCGCATAGGGGAGAAGGTAACTTTATTGAGCAGGAATATTTACCTAAGGGGTTGGAAGGAACACCATTCTATAAGCCAGGAGATAATGCCCGCGAAAACGAATTGCGCAAGTTTCTGAAAGAGCGTTGGGATGAGAAGTATGGTTACTAAAAACCTTTAAATAAACTTGTTTAATTATACAAAACCTATCTATTTTCTCATTACTACAGATGACTAAATGCTACTTGCGCAAGTTGGTAGCAAGTAAAACATAAGCGAATGAACACGTGAAACACGTGCATTAGCCCTTGTAGATTGTAGCGAGTGACGCGGACTAGCTGTGAATGAAGATATGAAACACACTAGTGCTTGTGGACGGTAGCGAGTATCGCGCACTGGCTAAGCATTTATTTTGTATAAATGAGATTTCTAGGTTTCTTGATTTTATTTACCAAGAATTCATCTAAAAAATTAGGATCATACCAATTGTCCCAAGGAGCCAACGAATAAAATGCGTCAACAAAATCTTCAGCAAGCCCTGCATCATAGACTATAGAACCAACAAAATTACTTTTTCTGAATTTTTCGTTAGGATAATCACCTATAGGTATTAAACTTTTTTTATTCCCTATTATTTTCCATACACCGTAATCAACCTGCACCTTTGTAACTTCTATCAATGAAATTAGTTTATTATTATCGCAAATCTCATCAACTTTAATATTCTCTAATACCTCAAATATCTCATCAAATAGGGCTATTCTCAAAGTGTTTACCATCCTCTGATCTAAAATATGCCCAATAGAATACTTACCATTCTTGAGGGGTATCGCAAAAATGTCGCAAATGCCCCATTTAACCTTTTTTCTTCTCATTCTTTTTTAATTTATTAAGTAGACTTTTTTTATAGTGCCACCCGCTGCTCTATAATTTTTTTCCCAGCTACTCCACGCCACTCGCTACAATCTA
>CANGFK010000144.1 GCA_947452925.1 Chitinophagaceae bacterium
GTAATCCGTGCAGTGTCCAACAAAGCTTGAATTGCCGCTTGATGCGTATCCATGAGCGTAAAATCAGCCGCATTAAAAGGAACCAGAACAGGAATAATTTGTGGCATTTGTAATAATTTAAAAGTTAATTAATTAAAACTAGAAAGCGAAGGAGGAGATGCTTTGTTTTAAGTGTTTGCCGTTGAAGGCAATTGTTAACTTTAAACTATATGACAGACCTGAAGGGCAATAGCAAATCGTTTTGTTGTTTGCTATCCATGCAATGATAGACTAACCAAATGAAAGCGGGATATGATTATAGTCATGCAAATTTCGTTTTGTTGAAATACTGATGGAAAGAGGGGATTAATGGATAGGTTTGAGGGAGATAGAGAAGCAACAGAATGATAATAATGATTAATAAAAACAATTATTTGTTTTGTTGAATGCTTTCTATTTACTTTTATGGTTGGGAAGGGCATAAAAAAAAGCGACTTGCGCCGCTTTAAATGTTTTCACAACGGAATAATCCTTATTGTGATTTGCTTAAATTTCAGTTGTGTAAAAATAGAACTTTAATTGTAAAAACAAAATAAATTATGAAAACAATTCTTGGATTGGACTTAGGAACAACCTCAATAGGTTGGGCATTTGTTGAAGAAGCAGAAAATCAAAATGAACAATCTTCAATTAAAAAAATAGGGGTAAGGGTGAACCCTCTTAGTACAGACGAACAATCTGACTTTGAAAAAGGGAAAAGTATTTCTGTAAATGCTGACAGAACCTTAAAGAGGGGTGCAAGAAGAACTTTACAGAGGTATAAACTACGAAGAGAAAATCTGATTGAAGTTTTAAAGTCAATAAACATTATTGATGATGCAACTATTCTAGCTGAAAGTGATAAGAAAACTACCCATCAAACTTATTCTCTCCGGTCAAAAGCTGCTATCGAGAAAATAGAAAAGTTTGAGTTTGCACGTGTTCTCTTAATGATTAATAAAAAAAGAGGTTTTAAAAGTAGCAGAAAAGCTCAAAATGAGGACGAGGGTAAAGCAATAGATGGGATGGCTATTGCTAAGAAATTGTATGAAGAGGGATTAACTCCTGGACAATACAGTTACCAACTACTAAAAACTGGAAAAAAATATTTACCTGATTATTACAGATCTGACCTTCAGGTAGAGTTTGATAAAGTATGGGAAGTACAAAGCAAGTTTTATCCTGAAATATTAACTGAAGAATTTAAAAAAGAAATAACTGGAAAAGGCCAAAGGGCAACTTCAGCAATCTTCTGGACAAAGTATCAGTTTAATACTGCTGAAAATAAAGGAACTAGAGAAGAAAAAAAGTTGAAAGCATTCGAATGGCGAGCAACTGCTATTGAGCAAAAACTTGATATCAGAGAGGTTGCTTATGTATTTGCAGAAATAAACAACAATCTTTATAGTTCTAGTGGTTACTTAGGTGCGATTAGTGACAGAAGTAAAGAACTGTACTTCAAGAATCAAACTGTTGGACAATATTTATACGCACAACTAAAACACAATCCTCATACCAGATTAAAAAATCAGGTATTCTACCGCCAAGATTATCTAGATGAATTTGAAAGAATTTGGGAGACCCAAACTAGATTTTATTCAGAACTTACTAAAGAAATAAAAGAAGAAGTTAGAGACATTATTATTTTCTATCAGCGAAAGCTAAAATCACAGAAATCACTAATCAGCTTTTGCGAATTTGAGAGTAGAGAGATAGAGGTTGAAATTGACGGCATAATTAAAAAAAGAACCATTGGGGCAAAAGTTATTCCAAAATCATCCCCTCTTTTTCAAGAATTTAAAATATGGCAGAACCTAAATAATCTTCTTATACAAAATGTAAAAACGAAAGAAGTTCTTCAATTTGAACTAGAAACAAAGAAGCTTCTTTTTGAGACTTTGAATATAAAAGGCAACCTAAACAAAGAACAGATATTTAGTTTGCTGAAACTGAAAACAAAAGAGTGGGATATAAATTTCACAACTATTGAGGGTAACCGAACTTATCAGGTTTTATATGAGGCTTTTCTAAAGATGATGCAATTTGAAAATGAAGATATTGATTATTCAACCTTTAGCGCAAATGAGATAAGAGAGAATGTATTGGCATTCTTTGAAAAAGAGGGGATAGAAGCATCAATTCTGAATTTCAATTCTGAATTAGTTGGAAAAGATTTTGAGAATCAGAATGCATATCAATTGTGGCATTTATTATATTCTTACGAAGGAGATAATTCAAATACAGGCAATGATTTATTATATAAGTTGTTAGAAACTAAGTTTGGATTTAAAAAAGAGTATGGTCAAATATTGGCGAATATTAATTTGCAGTCAGATTATGGTAACTTAAGTACAAAAGCAATAAGAAAGATTTTACCATTTCTAAAAGAAGGGCATCCTTTTGCCAAAAAAGATTCCGATGAAAAACTTGCAAGTGCTACAGCATTAGCGGGCTACAATCATTCATCTTCTATTACAAAAGAAGAAAATGAAACCAGAGAGTTAAAGGATAAGCTCACACTTCTACCTAAAAATAGTTTGCGCAATCCTGTTGTAGAGAAAATCCTCAACCAAATGGTTAACGTTATAAATACAATAATCGACAATCCAGAATTGGGGAAACCAGATGAAATCCGTATTGAACTTGCAAGGGAATTAAAGAAGAATGCTAAGGAAAGGCAGGAAATGACAACAAATATTAATGCCGCCAAATTAGAACACGACAACTACAGAAAGATTCTAAGCACCGAATTTGGCATAGTCAATCCTACAAGAAATGACATTATCAGATACAAGCTTTATGAAGAACTTAAGAATAATGGATATAAGGAATTATATACAAATACTTATGTCCCTAGAGAGAAGCTGTTTTCTAATGAGTATGACATAGAACATATTATCCCTAAAGCAAGGTTGTTCGATGATAGCTTTTCAAACAAAACGCTTTCCATCAAACAAGTAAATTTAGCTAAAGGTGATGCAACCGCTTTTGATTTCATTCTGAATGCCTATGGAAAAGAGAAGCAAGACGAATTTGTAGCAAGGGTAGAAATGTTGGCAAACATTAAAGATGGAGACAAGTTTAGCATTTCTAAAGCAAAGTATAAAAAACTATTGATGAAAGCTTCCGACATAGGTGAAGGTTTTATTGAAAGAGATTTAAGGGATAGCCAGTACATTGCCAAAAAAGCCAAGGAAATGCTGCATGAAGTATGCAGAACTGTTACCACGACTACAGGTAGCATTACTGATAGACTTAGAGAGGATTGGGGTTTAATAAACATTATGCAGGAATTAAACCTAGATAAATTTCGCCAACTTGGTCTTACAGAAATGGTTGAAAAGAAAGATGGCAGCTTTAAGGAACGAATTACTGATTGGACAAAACGAAATGACCATCGACATCACGCAATGGATGCACTAACTGTTGCATACACTAAAAGAAGCCATGTTCAGTACCTAAACAACCTAAATGCTAGAAGCGATAAAGCTGGAAGTATATATGGTATAGAACAAAATGAAACTTACAAAGACGAAGATGGCAAGAGGAAGTTCAAAATACCTTTACCCAACTTTAGAATCGAAGCTAAAAAGCATTTAGAGAATACATTAGTCTCTTTTAAAGCCAAAAACAAGATTGCTACTAAGAATAAAAACAAAATAAAAGCAAGTGGGAAAGTAGTAACAAGAATTGAACTTACTCCCAGAGGACAGTTGCATAAAGAAACAATTTATGGAAAACTAAAACAGTATGCTACAAAAGAAGAAAAAGTTGGTGTAAAGTTTAATGTAGAATTGATTCAACTAGTTGCTAAACCCATATACAAGGAAGCACTTTTAAACAGGTTAAAACAAAATAATAATGATCCAAAGAAGGCTTTTACTGGAAAGAATAGCCTTGAAAAGAATCCAATTTACCTAGATGGTTTAAACAAAACTAAAGTTCCAGAGAAAGTAAAGTTAGTTTGGTTTGAAGACAACTTTACAATTAGGAAAGAAATTTCGCCTGAACTTAAGTTAGACAAAGTAATAGACATAGGAGTCAGAAAAGTTTTACAAAAAAGGCTAGATGAATTCAAAGGAAATCCAAAAGACGCTTTTTCAAACCTAGAAAAGAACCCAATATGGCTAAATAAAGAGAAGGGTATTTCAATAAAAAGTGTAACAATTAGCGGTGTAACAAGTGCCGAGCCTTTACACCACAAAAAAGACCATTTAGGTAAAGAAATTTTAGATGAAAACAATAGACCTGTACCAGTTGATTTCGTGAGTTCAGGGAACAATCACCATGTTGCTATATATAAAGATGAAAATGGTGAACTTCAAGACAGGGTGATTTCCTTTTTTGAGGCAATACATAGGGTAAACCAAGGCTTACCAGCAGTTGATAAACTATTTAATACAGAACTAGGTTGGCAGTTTTTATTTACCATGAAACAAAATGAATATTTTGTATTTCCCTCTGAAAGTTTAGACCCATCCGAAATAGATTTATTTAACCCAAAAAACAATAGCATAATAAGTACTAACTTGTTTAGGGTACAGAAATTCTCAAAGGTAATATACGGCAATTCTGCGGTAAGAGACTATGTTTTTAGACATCATCTAGAAACAGTTTTAGAGGATAAAAAAGAATTGAAAGACATTACTTACAAAAGCATTAAAAGCTTATCATACTTTAAAAATATTGTTAAAGTAAGAATAAATCATTTGGGGCAAATAATAAAGGTTGGTGAATATTAAAACATAACCCATGATAAAACGAACCATCTGTATAGAAAATCCCTGCCATCTTAAATGCCGAGATGCACAATTGGTGGTTAGTTACGACCGTGTAAAAGGATATGAGGGTATGCCCGAAAAAAGTGTGCCGATAGAAGACATTGGGATGCTGATACTGGAACACCACCAGATAACCATGTCCCACTACCTGATAGACAAACTGTTGGCAAATAATGCATCTGTAATAACCTGTACAGATACCAAACTGCCAAGTGGCATGATGCTTCCATTAGAAGGGAACACCCTGCAAAGCGAACGTTTTAGAGCTCAGATAGAAGCAACAGAACCATTAAAGAAGCAACTATGGCAGCAGACAGTAAAAGCAAAAATTAGCAATCAGGCAGCTGTACTGAAAGAATGGGGCATCAACAACAATTACCTGATAAATGCGGCACAGTCCGTAAAAAGCGGTGATACTGATAATAATGAAGCCAAGGCGGCAGCCTACTATTGGGGCAACCTCTTCCCCCCTGCTTGGCTATTTTTCAGAAAACGTGATGGCCCACCGCCTAATAATCTATTAAATTATGGCTATGCAATATTGCGAGCAACAGTAGCAAGAAGCTTAGTAGGCAGTGGTTTGTTGCCAACAATGGGCATCTTCCATAGAAACCGTTACAATGCCTATTGCCTCGCTGACGACATTATGGAACCCTACCGCCCTTTTGTAGACAGAATTGTGCGAGGTATTATTGATGAAACGTCTGCTGTTGATGCCTTAACACAAGAGTTTAAAGTGAGGCTATTAAAAATACCAACGATAGATGTGGTAATGGATGACGGTAAGAGCCCTTTGATGATTGCTACACAACGCACGGCAGCATCGTTGGCAAAGTGTTATCTGGGAGAAAGCAGAAAGATACTTTTTCCAGTGGTTAGTGGTTAGTGGTTAGTGGTTAGTGGTAAGTGGTAAACGCAAATTATGTGTTGAAATTATAACTGATAAGTGCCTTTAGGCACGAAAGATTTGTAGAAAAATAATTGATGGATTATATTAAAGTCCCTCTGGGGACGACATATTAACTTGTAATTGAAGGATAAATGATAGTAAAAAGATGCCGTACCTACGGCACTTATTTAAACTAGATGATGATGGTGCTACCAATAGGTCGTCCCCAAAGGGACTTTCAAACATTAGGAATTGGTCTGTAAAAATTGGATGTAGATGTAAATGAAATATGTGAAACAGAATCGTCTAAATGCCTATCGTATTATGTGGGTACTTGTATTTTTCGATCTCCCAACGGAGACAAAGAAGGACAGGAAGATATACAGCAAGTTCAGGAAAGACTTGCTGCAGGACGGTTTTGCCATGTTTCAATTCAGCATCTATCTACGGCATTGTGCCAGTATGGAAAATGCGGAAGTACATAAGAAACGAGTAAAGAAGCTTTTACCAGAAAAGGGTCACATAGGCATAATGACCATTACAGACAAACAATTTGGCATGATGGAGATTTTTCAAGGAACAAAACCAAGTGAAATTGGTAATATCCCACAACAATTAGAGTTATTTTAATCTCGTACACCTCCCCTACTTCATTTATTAGGATACATAAAAAAGCCTTTGTTGTTCAGTACAACAAAGGCTTTTAATCATTTTTTTCAATCTAATCTTCGATACAACCCTTATCTAGTAGGGCTTTCAGCTAAAGGTGTTGGTATCAAAGATAGAAAGAACTGAAATTGAAAGCAAATCACAACAGTTATTTTAACCAAATACCTTATGATGGCGTTGGTATCAAAGATAGAAAGAACTGAAATTGAAAGCAAATCACAACCACTTAGCCATATTACCGAAGCTTTGGGAAGTTGGTATCAAAGATAGAAAGAACTGAAATTGAAAGCAAATCACAACATACATAGGCTGTTATTCATCTAAGTACAAGTTGGTATCAAAGATAGAAAGAACTGAAATTGAAAGCAAATCACAACATTATTAGATGATTTATCTTTAGCTCAATTGTTGGTATCAAAGATAGAAAGAACTGAAATTGAAAGCAAATCACAACAGAGGATAAAAATAACCCTCACAATTTCTGTTGGTATCAAAGATAGAAAGAACTGAAATTGAAAGCAAATCACAACTACCACGATAGTATTGACCCTCCGTCTGTAGTTGGTATCAAAGATAGAAAGAACTGAAATTGAAAGCAAATCACAACTATTGCATTTAGTGAACAAACTAAAGAACTGTTGGTATCAAAGATAGAAAGAACTGAAATTGAAAGCAAATCACAACTGCCAACGTTTCACAACGCTTTACCTGTCAGTTGGTATCAAAGATAGAAAGAACTGAAATTGAAAGCAAATCACAACTACCATTTGCAGCGGTACTAAATGCGCTGTGTTGGTATCAAAGATAGAAAGAACTGAAATTGAAAGCAAATCACAACAGGTTCATATTGATAATATTTATAACAGAGTTGGTATCAAAGATAGAAAGAACTGAAATTGAAAGCAAATCACAACAGCAGCATCTAGTTGACAAACTAAAACGTGTTGGTATCAAAGATAGAAAGAACTGAAATTGAAAGCAAATCACAACCATTTTTATTGTTAACTGGATACCCGCTCTTCGAGGCTTGTAGCCTCAAAGGCTTATTTTGTTGCTAAAAGCAAGTCAACTTCGCTGCTAGCGCGCCGTCTGTGGCCCCACTAGTCCATGAATGTCGGGGTCTAGTTCATGACGCTGTCATGGACTTGCTGTTACTAAAGCTAGAATAGATAGGCTAGTTGCGAAAGACCCACCTCCCACCTCCTCCCGAGGAGGAGAATTGCGAGTGGGGCTGCTGAAATTAGGCAGGAAATCGTATTAGTAGATGGTATATTCTTCCCTCATTTCTTCGCTACAATCTACCCGGTTCTCCTCCCTCGGAGAAGTCAGGAGGTGGGTTCTTCACTAATAACCAACCAAGATTTGACAACTTTTTAAAAGTTGTCAAATCTAATGCAGCCACTACCCACAAACAAGAACAATGAGTAAAGTGATGAATGATACTATAAATGATTTGCTAAAGGGATGGGAATTATCAACGTTAAATAAAGAATTTGACGTTAGAGATGGTACACATGAAAGTCCACAATATATACATGAAGGTGGTTACCCTTTTATTACATCAAAGAATTTAAAAGACCATGGAATAGACTTTA
>CANGFK010000145.1 GCA_947452925.1 Chitinophagaceae bacterium
AAGTTGGTGATGGTAAACTGAGAATTAGTAGGAGTCGCAGCCGCATTCCACAAATAAACCCTCAAGTATAAAGTAGAGTTATTATTGACTAATACACTAAGACCGCTTGTGTCCGCAGCACTTGCCAAAAAGCCTGCAGTTCTGTTTAAAAGATTACCTGCACTTCCTGCTGAGTCTAGGAAAGTACTGTTTCCTGCAGCAAACTGTGTAGAATCACCTACCACATAGTTAACCGCATAATAGTTAGTTGTACTTGCACCAGTGCCATTTCCTTTTATGGTGATACCATTAATGTCTAGTTTATACCCTTTTGCTGGACTGATAGCAAACTGCACATAAGCCTTCTTCGCACTTGCAGTATCATAGGTTGCCCCAACTCCATCAGCTGCAAAGCCAGCAGTACGAGGGGCTCTTGTTCCAAAAGTGATTGTTCTTCTGGTAACGGCTGGTACTTCTAGTATGCCGCTTCCGTAAGTGATGCCTGCAAGAACGTTTTTGCCAGCAGTAATAAATGGAGTGGTTGCTTTGATGCCTGTAATGATGTTTGCTGTGTTATAAACAAAGCCTGGAGCAGAGATAATGCCATTTGGAGTTGTAATCAGTAAGTCGCCAGTAGTGCCATTACCCACTATTGCAAGTATCAAAGTATCATTGACAACAGTGAAACTAGCAGCAGGAGTGCCACCCAAACTTACGGAAGATGTACCTGTGAAGTTTACACCGCTTATTGTAAGTGTATCGCCAATAGCTGCATTTGTTGGGAAGAATGAATTGATGACTGGTGAGCAACTGATGAGTACGTTAACAGTGTGGTAGATACTATCGCAACCAATAGAACTATGCACCGTATCAATGAAGGTTGTACTAGCTTTATAAGTGGTGTTCTTATAAGTCACTGATGTACAGTTGATGAGGTTTAATGTATCCGCTTTAGCAGGAGCCGTTACTTTCAATTTAAGAATAGCCGTACTGTCACCACCTCCAGAATTCGTTAGATAAGCAACATAAGAACCTGGTGTTGAGTAACTATTGCCATTGAACAAATAAGAACTTCCATTACAGATTGTTTCATTGGTTATAGATGAAGTTGCATCAGCAGTAACAGAACCACTCAATGTGAAATTGGTGATTGTAAATTGAGAAGCATTGGTTCTTGCAGCTGCATTCCACAGATAAACCCTGATATAAATAGATGAGCCATCTTTTACAGCTATGTTTTGTCCTGTAGTATCTGCTCCAGTTGCTAAGTAGCCATTGGTTCTGTACAACACATTGCCAGCTACACCTGCAGAGTCAAGGAAAGTGCCGCCGCCACTTGCAAAGAGTGTAGAATCTCCTATTGCATAAGCAACAGCATAATAGTTGGTTGCGGTTGCAGTAGTCCCATTACCCTTTATGTTAATACCATTAATATTCAGGTTATAACCCAATGAAGGACTAACGGCAAACTGTACATAAGCATTTTTAGCATTTGCTGTATCAAAAGTGGCTGCTACTCCATCTGCTGCAAAACCTACAGCTCTCGCTCCACGAGTACCAAAGATTATTGTTCCTCTTGTAGAAGTAGGCACTTGCAGTATTCCACTTCCAGTAGTAATTGAAGCCGTAACATTACTACCAGCATTAAGGAATGGAGTCGTTGCTTTTATGCCTTTAATGATATTAGCAGGGTTAAATGTAAATCCTGGCAAGAAACCAGTGCCACTTGCATTTGTAACATACACATCTCCCGAAGTGCCTTTAGCTATTGTAGCTGAAATAGTTGTGTCATTAACAACAGAGAACCAGGTAGCAGCAGTTCCTCCAAAACTTACACCTGTAGAACCAGTAAAGTTTACACCACTGATGGTAACGGTGTCACCTTCAGCAGCAGTTGTAGGAGTGAAAGAGGTGATCACCGGACTACAACTGATAGAAATAGTTACTACATTATAGATGCTGTCGCAGCCTTTTAGGGTACGAATGGTGTCCGTAAATATTTTCGGTGAAGTATAAGTGACTCCCTTATAAGTAACTCCTTTGCAACCAGTAAGGTTGGTAGTCGCTGAGGTCGCAGGTGCACTTACAGTCAGGTTAAGAGTCGCAGCACTATCTGCTCCAGCACTGTTGAGGGTATGATAGACATAAGTGCCAGAGGTATTATAAGTAATTCCATTGAATAAATAAGAACCACCCGCACAGATAGTGTCATTTTTTGTTGAAGTAGTTGCTTTGGTTGCAGTAGCAGTACCACTTATAATAAATGCATTGATTGTAAATACGGAGTTGTTGGTTGCTGCAGCTGCTCCCCACATGTAGATACGTAAATACAAAGTTGAGCCATTATTTACAGTTATGTTCTGTCCAACTGTGTCGGCGCCACTAGCCAGATAAGTACTCGTTGTATAAAGAACACTTCCTGCACCATTTGCTGAATCTAGGAAAGTGCTTGTTCCACCAGCAAATGCAGCAGTATCACCTACTGAATAAGTAACTGCATAATTGTTGGAAGCCCTTGCTATTGTACCAAGACCTCTCAATGTGAAACCAGTAATATTCAGGTCAAACCCAGCAGCCGGACTGATTGCCCATTGCACCCATTCACCTTTTGTTTCGGCAGATGTAAAGTTGGCTGTTCTGCCATCTGCGGCAAATCCACCTGTACGGGCATTGCCTGTACCAAAAGTAATGGTACCTCTTGCGGCAGCAGGTGCGCGTAATACGCCTGCACCATTGCTGACAGTTGCGGTAGCATTCCGGTTAGTGGTAACAAAAGGAGTCGTATTCCTGATGCCACTTACAATTGTTTGTGCATTTGAAATTGTCTCAGTTAAGACAAATAGTAATAGTAGAAAGTAAAAAGGCAAACTAGTGTTGTTACGTTTCATTACTCGGTTGTTTTTTGTTTTAAAAATATAAAAGGTTGTAAAATACAGTTTGAAAATTGTATGAAAAGTTCCAAATCTCGTCTATGATACTATCAAGTCGATTTTTGTTGCTTAACAGTCTTATTTTCTTTATTTATGTAACAGTTGTTGATTGGAGGAAGAAGTTTAATTTGTATTTGAAGATTGGTCACTTCCTTATTCGGAATTGCAAAAAGTAATTTATTAACCAAAAAGAACAGAACACAAATACGGACAAACCGAGGTTGGCACCGCCATTAAAAAGGAAACTAGTTGGAAATAGTCCTAGGCCATATAGCCCCCACCTGAATAGAAAGTAGGGGATGTTCAATAGATATAGTCCTATCCAACTATATAGCAACCATTTTGCAGAATAGTTTTTTAGAGAAAGCCACCCAAGAAAACCATTGAGGCATATCATTCCAAAAACAAATAGGCAAAGGCTATTGAATGAATAACTCAAATGACCTGCCCATTTCTGTTCTATTAAGTAATGGGTAATCAGGTCTATTGACGAGATAATAAGAAATACGACTAGTATTTTTATATATTTCATACTGCAAAGTTTCTTTGGATTTGTTTATTCGGTTGCTTTTGTCATCAAAGCCCTCAGATAAGTCGTGCATAGAATGAAGATGCAGGTATAGACAATAAAGGTGAAGGCGTAATGGTGAGCAAAATCTGTCCATTCGGGTTTGTTCATATTCAACCAGGTGAGTGCATAACACCGAATGATGTTCAGGACAAATATTATTGAAAGCCCCAAGAAAGCAAAAAATAATTTCCTGCTTACTTTGCCGGGCACACAAAGAAAAAAGCATAGGTACGCCTGATACAATGTTAGTGCATTGCAACCATCAGTAATATAAAGTACTCTCTCATTGTTGTAATAAATGTTCTGAAAACCATAAGCAAGTGGGGTATTCACAAAGCCAGGGTGGTAGAAATGGTTTAAGGAAATTGTTGTTAAATTGGATGTGGTAAAAGTTAGATATGTATTTAACCAAAATCCCGGAACAAACAAAAAATGATTGGCTACCGTAAAAATACCCCATAAAATAATAGCCCTAACAGCAAAACGCCTCAGCATGAATGGTACTTCTTCAACGTATTTCTTAATGCCGTTTATTAACTGACTTTTATCCATCCTTTTTTTGTTTTTTATTAAATAATTAAGCTTGTTTCTTGTGGTACATTTCCATTTGTTCTCTAAGTTCTTTATTTCGTTTGCTGAAGAATTCTTCTTTTTCCAATTGGTTAGTTTTAAAAAAGTTTATGAGCCCACCAACAATCAAGAACTGCGATAATCCATATCCCAAAGATACCAGCACATATAGCTTAGTATTTATTTCAGCAGCATCAGCAAAGTCAGCAAATGCATAGACTATATTAGCAATCAAAATCAATACAACGCCACCAAACAATTGATATATGGCAGGATATATTTTGGGTAAAGTTGTTAGGAAGCTTACGGCCGAAAGTAACAAGGCAAGCAGCAAAACATTGAAGTAGTGTGGTATATAGGATAATTTAAATCCAAGATGCAGGTATAAATTCAGGTAGGATACACCAACAACAATTGTAAAAATAAAGACAAGAATGCTCAACAAATTTGGTTTGAATGGAGATTCTTTGGGCAATAAGCGTTTTGCAAGTGCTATGAAGATAACTGTGTAGACAGGGTAAATAAGCAGGTATAAACTGAGACAACTTATCAAAGACCAATAGACTGACCTTGTTGCCAATATATCTGATAGCCAAGAAAGTATAAGTGCAACCCAAAGTAAAGTAATTTCTATCCGCGGTGGAACCTCTGCCTTTTTCTTTATTGACTTGCGTGTAGACAGATAAATCATCAGGCAAGGCATTAATAGAGGTCTACAAAGAAAACGCTTTTCATACTTGCCATGATACAGCAGATAGCAGTCGGCGAGCAGGGCAATAAAGTAGATGCTTAATAGAAAGAACCGAAATACTCGTATAGTCATCTAAATGTTTATTTGTGCAATAGTAACGTCTATTCTCTCTTACTTTCAATTTATCCCTTGTTATTTTCTGATTGTCTTTCCTCTCAATATCTTTACTGCAAGACTTTCTACATCCCTGTCACCAAAACTTCAACTACATCAGTGGTAGTACCCACTTCTTCATCTTGGTATAAAAAAACAAATTTGTATTGCCAAACAACCGCCACTCCTGCTGCTGGCAAAGTAGAATTGTCGGTGTAGGTGGGGTTTATTGCTTTATCAAATTTTACAAATCCATTGCCATCCCCCCAGTTTTTATAAATCTGCACGCCGTCATAATTACCTTTGAAATACCTGAAAAATGGATGCCCTACATGCAGGCTATGCTTCACAACAGGTTTGCCATCGGCCGGGTTAAACGGCGTAACCACTGCCACAATACCCAAGTTTATCCCAATGTCTTCTGAATAGTTTGTACTCTTTTTGCAATCTGCCGCAAGTGCACTAAACCTATTTCTAAATCCCGGATGTACCAATGGAGGAGCAGCCTCTAGGGTTGGCAAAGCAGGCTGAACAACATCAATGCCCTCATCGGTGCCATAAATTGAATTATCGCCAAAAGATGTCCAAGCTTCTCCGATAGTGATGTAGGCCTTTTTGGCGGTTATCAACCACTCCAGGTATTTACTGTCTGCTTTCACCAAAGCCACATCCGCAGGATCCACTGCGTCGAGTGAGTAGTTACTTATTTTGGCGCAAAAATTCTTCACCTGCTTACTTAATCCTTCTATTGAATGGTCTATAAAGCCTGTATTCATACTGTTATTTTATTGTTTGATTGAATATATTGTTTGTTACTGTAAGAATAACTCAGATTAATCTCAGGAAAATGGTCATTATGTTTGAGATAACGGTCATTATGTTTGAGATAACGGTCATTATGTTTGATATAATGGTCATTATGTTTGATATAACGGTCATTATGTTTGATATAACGGTCATTATGTTTGATATAATGGTCATTATGTTTGATATAATGGTCATTATGTTTGATATAATGGCCATTATGTTTAGGATAATGACCATTTATAAGTGTAATAACACCGTCCCCAAGGAGGAAATGGAGCAAGGAGCGACTAAAAACTGGATAGGAAGGATGAAAAGGGGAGGAGATGCAGTTGATAAGTGTCAGCGTATTTTCCGAAGCCATCTTTCTTTTATTAAATTGTGTTTACTAAACCAACTAAAAGAAAAGGCTTTGTGTGCACCTGATATTTCAATCTGTGCGCAAGGTATGTATAACCAATTCACCAGGGCAATATTATCTTAAAGAAAGCTTACTGGCAGCGTTTTGTTCGTTTGTATAAACTAAAACTAAAAAATATTTTACTTAAAGTCTATTACTCTAGTAGATTTATATATATTTGCCTCCTGTTATGAAAAATGTACTTCAAATTAACTGTTTACAGGCATACAAAATGTTTACTACTGCTTCTAGGTGGACAATTGGCTGTTTAACCCCCGGTATGTCAGCCATTTCTAATTTAACGAAATTGGGCTCAACCAGTTTCTGTTGCCCATTGGGGGCATAAACTTTACCACTTGGTACAACTACCTTCAAAAGAGTCTATTAAAAATATATTCATAATTTTTTACAACCATTATTTATCAACTAAACATTAACGTTACATGAAAGGAAAATTCACTAGACAATTTTTAACGAGTACACTTTCAATGGTGTTACTTAGCGCCACCCTGGGCTATTCGCAGAGCGAGATACAGGGTGTAGTATTATCAAAAAATGGTGCTAAACTACCAGCATCAACTATCCATATCAAAGGATCAAATGTGGTAGCTATAGCCGATAATAACGGAAGCTTTAAAATCAACTCAAACAAGCCATTGCCAATTGTTTTGGAGGTAAGTTCAGTAGGTTATTTTAAGAAGCAGTACAAAGTAGCTACACTTTCAAACACACCGATTGAAATTCGTTTAGACGACAATAATGTCTTGACTGAAGTATTAGTTACTTCAAGAAGACGTCAGGAAGTAGCACAAGATATTCCTATTCCGATTACGGTATTGGGAGGAAGCAAAGTTGATGAGGCTGGTGCCTTCAACGTGAGCAAACTAAAGGAATTGGTACCTTCTGTACAATTGTATTCTTCTAATCCTAGAAATACAACACTTAACATCAGGGGTCTAGGGTCTACCTTCGGATTAACTAACGATGGAATTGAACCAGGTGTAGGTTTTTATATTGATGGAGTATATCATGCTCGTCCTGCAGTAACATCTCTAGACTTTGTTGACCTTGACCGTATTGAAGTTTTAAGAGGACCTCAAGGTACGTTGTTTGGTAAAAATACCACAGCTGGTGCATTCAACGTTTTCACCAAAAAGCCAACCTTTACGTCAACGGCTAAAGCAGAATTGAGCTATGGTAACTATAACTTTATCCAAGCAAAAGCTTCTGTTTCTGGTGGAGTAAGTAAAAACGTAGCTGCTAGATTTTCATTCTCTGGTACACAAAGACAAGGAACATTGTTTAACGAAACTTCTCAACAATATTTCAATGGGTTGAATAACGTAGGCGTTAAAGGACAAGTATTGTGGTTGCCTACCGACAAGTTAGAGGTACTTTTCTCAGGAGATTATAACCAACAAAGCCCAGATGGTTATGCATTGGTTGTTGCGGGTGTTACAAAAACACAACGTTCTGCCTACAGACAATATGATTCTATTGTTAAGGATTTGATTGCTGCCAATCCAAATAACCCAAGTTATGCGTATCCTAAAATTGACCCATATTCCAGAAAAGTTGAAACAAATTCATGGAAGCATAATCAAATTATAAGTGGCGCACACGTGAACATTGATTACAAAATTGGTAAAGGAACCCTAACTTCTACTACTGCATGGCGTTTTTGGGATTGGGATCCGGTTAATGACCGCGATTTTACCTCCATTCCTGCTTTAACTAAATCACAAGGTTCTTCAAGGCACAATCAATACTCAGAAGAAATAAGGTATGCTGGTAGTATCAATAAGAAAAT
>CANGFK010000146.1 GCA_947452925.1 Chitinophagaceae bacterium
AAGCGAGGGGGTGATACCCCGTAAGTGCAAAATCACAAATATGAAATTACATACTTTAAAACCCGCTGCAGGATCTACTCACAAAGAGAAAAGATTGGGTCGTGGTGAAGCAAGTGGTAAAGGTGGTACGTCTACCAAAGGTAACAAGGGTAGTCAACAAAGAGCTGGTTATCAACGTAAGAATGCACATGAGGGTGGTCAGATGCCTATCCAACGTCGTATTCCTAAGCGCGGTTTCAAAAATCCAGATCGTGTTGAATACACAGTATTCAATCTTGGACAAATAGAACAACTAAACGAAAAGTATTCTTTCTCTGAGTTCTCTGTAGAAAGTCTTTACACTAACGGGTTAATCTCCAAAACGGATAAAGTTAAGGTACTTGCAACAGGCGAATTGAAGTCAAAACTTACTTTTAAAGTAAATGCTTTGAGTGCTAAAGCAAAAGAATTAATTGAGTCTTTAGGTGGTAGTGTCGAAATTGTAAGATAATTTACTTACTTTGGCAGGCGCATCAAAAGCTGATGCGTCTTTTTTTGTTTTAGGATTTTTAATTTAACTCAAGAATTCACGTGAAAAAATTTATTGACACCTTAAAGAATATATGGGCAATAGACGAGTTGCGAAGCAAAATAATCGTAACTCTGATGCTTGTATTAACTTACAGATTAGGTACACAAATAACATTGCCTGGCATAAACCCAAACTTATTAGAAGCTGCCAAAGCTGGTAGTTCCAAAAATGGTCTATTAGGTTTATTTGATACGTTTGCTGGTGGAGCCTTCTCTCAGGCTTCTATTCTGGCTTTAGGTATAATGCCCTACATCTCTGCTTCAATCTTCATGCAGTTGATGACTATCTTGATTCCTCAGTTACAAAAAGTTCAGAAGGAAGGTGAGAGTGGTCGCAAGAAAATTAATCAATGGACTCGTTACCTCACTATTATTGTAACAATGTTTCAAGCTGGAGCTTATGTTGCATATCTTAAAAGTCCAGGTTATGCAGAGGCTTTAATTCCTGCCTACCAGCCTTTCTTTGCTTTCTCTACTATAATTACTCTATCCGCTGGTACATTATTCGTAATGTGGCTTGGTGAGAAGATACAAGATAAAGGTTTGGGTAACGGAACCTCCATTATAATCATGGTCGGTATTTTGGCTCGTCTTCCCCAATCTCTTTTGCAAGAATTTACTGCAAAGAGTGAGAAAGGTGGCGGTGGTTTGTTGATTTTCCTAATTGAAGTAGCTATTCTTGTAACTATCATCATGGGGCTTATCATTTTGGTACAAGGTGTTCGCAAGATACCTGTAAACTATGCTAAACAAATTATTGGTAATCGTCAGGTTGGCGGTGCAAGACAATTCTTGCCTGTTAAAGTAAATAGTGCTGGTGTTATGCCTATCATCTTTGCTCAAGCAATCATGTTCTTGCCTACCCTAGTTTCTTTTACTAATCTAGATTCTGCAAAGGGTTTTGTTAGAATGTTTAGTGACCACAGTAACCCTTGGTACATGGTTATATATTCAGTGATGGTTATTGGATTTACATTCCTTTATACTGCTTTGATTTTTAATCCAAAACAAATTGCCGAAGATTTAAAACGCAACAATGGTTTTGTACCTGGAGTAAAGCCCGGTGAACCTACTGCTGATTACATCGGGGCTATTATGGATAAAATTACTTTGCCTGGTGCTATCTTCTTAGCAGTTGTTGGTATTATGCCAGGATTTGCACAAAGATTGGGTGTAACACAATCATTCAGTACTTTCTTTGGTGGTACAAGTTTATTGATTATGGTTGGTGTTGTTCTTGACACACTTCAACAAATTGAAACTTACTTATTGATGCGCCAGTATGATGGTTTAATGTCTAGTGGGCGTGTTCAAGGAAGACAACAAAGCATCAGTACCCCAACTACTACTTTGTAATAAATTGAGAAATTAGTTTTCACATAGGAAAACCTGTTAGTAGTAGTACTGACAGGTTTTTTATTTTATAAAACTATTGTCTGATCAATCTACAAGATAAAATAATATAATGAGTCACGGAAAGAATCTAATTTATTATAAAACAGATGCTGAGATAGCTTTAATGAAACAAGCTGCTTTGTTGGTAAGTAAAACACTAACAGAAGTGGCTAAAGTATTAAAGGCAGGAATGACCACGATGCAAATTGATACTTTATGTGCAGCGTTTATTAAAGACCATAAGGCCATTCCTTCTTTTTATAAGTATGGAGGTTATCCTCATAACATTTGTGCAAGTGTTAATGATGTAGTGGTGCATGGTTTCCCAAACGAAACGCCTCTTAAAGAGGGAGACATCGTAAGTATCGATATCGGAGTAATTCTTAATGGATGGCATGGCGACCATGCGTACACATTTGTAATTGGAGATACTTCTGACGAAATAAAGCAATTGGTTAGGGTAACGAAGGAAAGCTTATATAAAGGGATAGAAAAAGCAATTATCAATAATAGAATTGGTGATGTCTCTTTTGCTATACAAGAACATACTGAAAGAAAATACGGCTACGGTGTAGTGCGTGAGTTGGTTGGTCATGGTCTTGGGAAAAGTTTGCATGAAGACCCTCAATTGCCTAATTATGGAATGAGAGGTAATGGAATGAAACTGAAAGAGAACCTTGTTCTGGCTATTGAACCTATGATTAATCTAGGTACAAAAGACGTCTATACCGATAAAGATGGTTGGACGGTAAGAACGAAAGATGGCAAACCCTCTGTTCACTTCGAACACGATGTATGTGTGAAGCGTAACAAAGCACTCATACTTTCTGATTACAGTATTATTGAAGAGGCTGAACAAGCAAATCAAAACCTAACTCCCTCTGCGCCCATAAGTTTCTAACTATGCGTTTGTATCCTGAGTCTGCGGCAAATCAACTGGAGTTTAACAAAGTGAAAGACCTGTTGGTGAATCATTGCAAAACAGTTTATGCTCAGCATAAAGCTGCCAATCTTCGTATTCATACTAAAAAAGAATACATCGAACTGGAACTGCACCAAACCCATGAATACAAAATGTTGCAGCAGCAGGGTGGTTATTTCCCTAGTGAGTTTACTTTAAACATTCAGAAAGACATCAAGTTACTCGGAATTCCCGGGGCGTTGCTTGTGGGCGAACAATGGATTAACATTAAAAAACTTTGTGAGAACACCAGTAATATCTTCAGGTGGTTTGATACAGAGAGGCGGTTGGCTTATCCTGCGCTTTCCAAAATAATAGAAAACACCTACTACGAAAAAGTAATTGTAGACCTTATCAATGAGGTGTTAGATGAAACTGGCAATGTAAAAGATAATGCAAGCGATGATTTAGCCAAAATCAGAATGTCGCTTTATAAAAGGCGAAACGATTTGCGCCGAATGTTTGAGAAGGTCGTTGCCAAACTAAACAAAGCGGGTTATTCAGCAGAAATAGATGAAGGGTTTAGTAATGGTAGGAGAGTAGTTGCTGTTTTTGCAGAACATAAACGTCACGTGAAGGGTATACTTCATGGAGAAAGTGATAGTCGAAAAACCGCTTTCATCGAGCCTGAAGAAACCATCCCATTAAACAATGAAGTCTTTTCTCTTGAGAATGAAGAAGTGCGTGAAGTACATCGGATACTTAGGGCATTAACAGCCAAATTATCTGTTTATTCTTCCTTGTTAAGTGGGTATCTTGATGTTGCGGGTGAATATGATTTCATCAAAGCAAAGGCTAAGCTGGCTTTGGATATGAATGGGAATCTGCCCAATCTATTAGATAAAGCGCATCTCGATCTGAAAGATGCGTACCACCCTTTGCTATATCTATACAATAAATCGAGTGGTAAATCTACCATCCCTGTCTCTCTTACCTTGGATGGTCAAAGCCGGATATTGGTAATCAGTGGCCCTAATGCAGGTGGAAAGACGGTGACGATGAAAACCATCGGTCTGAATCAGGTGATGTTGCAAAGTGGCTTATTGGTACCTGTGAATCCAACTTCGCAGATGGGTATTTTCAAGCAATTATTCATTCATATTGGCGATACGCAGAGTATAGAATTTGAGTTAAGTACCTATTCGTCTCACTTGCAGCACATGAAGTTCTTCATTGAGATGGCAAATGGCAAAACCTTATTCTTCATTGATGAGTTGGGCAGTGGTAGTGATCCTAATTTGGGTGGCGCTTTTGCCGAAGTAATTATGGAAGAACTTGGTCGTCGTCATGCGTTTGGCATTGTAACTACGCATTACCTCAACCTGAAAGTAATGGCAAATCGTACGCAAGGCATCATCAATGGGGCAATGCAGTTTGATGAGGTGCACCTTTTGCCAATGTATAAACTGATTGTGGGCAAGCCTGGCAGTAGTTACACTTTTGCAATCGCGGAGCGTATTGGGTTACCAAAACATTTAATAAACAGAGCAAGGAACCTAGTGGATGAAGATCATTTTAAGCTAGATAAACTCTTGAATCGTACCGAGCAAGACTTGCAACAATTGGATATTGAGAAGAAAGACTTGCACAAGCTGATTAGGGAAAATGAGAAGTTGAAGAAGGAGATGACGACCGTGATGGATAAAGAACGACATCAACAACAGGTTGAAACATTAAAACAACAGAATAGAATAACGGAAGAGAGGCTTGTTTATCTGAAGGATATGGAGCGCAAGCTGAAACAGATAGTGCTTGATTGGAAGAAGGCAGAAGACAAGAATACGGTGGTGAAAAACTTACAGACTTTACTCTTCAAAAGCCCTGAGAAGATTGTGGTGAATAAGCTTGCCAAGAAGGTAGATACTAAGTTTAAGGAAATAAAAGCGGACATAGCCATTGGTTCATTGGTGAAACTGAAAAAGAATTATCAGGTAGGGGAGGTGAAAGAGATAAGGGGCAAACGTGCCATTGTGCAGATTGGTATGTTGCCAATGAATGTAGAATTGGCTGATTTGGTGGTGGTAGAGAAGATTGTGAGTGAAGAATAATTTAAAAATAAAGAGTTTACCAGTTCCATTCTATTTCATCAAATTTATTATTAAAATCTAACCAACCTTTTTCATCAGGAGAAATGGCATTGATTGCCTTTTTAAAATGATTCTCCCAATCCTCCCTGATATTTATTATTGATGGGGGTACTACTTTTTCATTATCATCACTAAATTCCATTCTTATAATTTTATTGATTTATTTTCTTGAGTATACTTAATCACTATCCCTCATCCTCCAATAGTTGCCGATGCCTCTGCTCCCCATTCGCCTACTTCTCCGGTTGTGTTTTCCCATCTCGACCAGTAATACGCCATTTTTCCTGCATCTGTTCCTTCAAACTCTACTTTATAAGGCCATTTGGTGCAGTTTCCAAGAAAGGTGAGGTCAGCAATTACTTTAGGCTCACTTCCTATTCGTGTCCAAAGTTGACAACTTTTAATGCCATCCGGTTTTGCAGAAGTAGTATCTGCCGCGTCATCATGAAAGGAAACATAATGTACTAGTCTGTTGCTAGAGTCGATAGTGGTGATGGGCGATGTTTTAGGTTTAGGGTTCTTGCTTTGTTTGTCGGCACGTTCCTTCATCCCAAGTGTGTCATAATCGGTTTGAACCATTTTGCTTTTGGCAAAGTCGGCATAGATACGCCGCATAATCACCAGCATATTCTTCAGTGATTTGTTTTTTTCTTTCACAATGCTCTTGGTAGATACGGCATCATTTGTAGCATTGGGATATACCACAATCCAAATAGCATGTTCGTCCAAAAGGGCAATTATATCATCGTCAGAAATGCCGAGACGCACTTGATTATCTACTAAATATTGAACGCCCACACCAAAATAGGTATGCAATTCTGCTTCTTCGCCGGGGAACGGTAATCTGTTAGGCATAATCAATCAGTTTAATGATACTATGAAAACTGGTTGTGGATTTGCCATAATCAGTATAATAATCTTGCAAGCTATGCTTAATTCTATCAATTGTTCTTTTTAATTAGTGGGGCGAGCTAATGAGCAAATTTGGTCTGTGGTGTTAACACCAATCTTTTTGGTGCTAGCACCATACTTTGTGGTGTTGACACCAAATTTTAAGGTGTTGACACCAAACTTTAGGGTGCTGACACCAATCTTTGAGGTGTTAGCACCAAACTTTATGGTGCTAACACCAATCTTTGTGGTGCTAACACCACAAGAGAAATTCAAGCGTGCGAAAGCCATATCTGTTTAGTTATCTATGACTTATAAGTCAATGATACTGTATGTTTCGTTCCAACGGGCGTTGCAATCTTATGGAAACGCTCATGCCAACGCTATAAGGGCTTAAAGCCCTTATAGCGTCTTTGAGTCTTTCTGCAACAACTTTGAAGGGTGATATTATATATTTGTAGCAGACTTATGAGGATATAAATTAAAAATAACTAAAAATGAATAAACGATTCTTGCCTATATGTCTAGTCGCTGCCTTGGTATGGTTGTCGGTAGAAAAAGGTGTTGCTCAGGATAATGTGGGTAGTAAGCCCAAAACCATTCTTTTTATTGGTAATAGCTTCACATTTGCACACGGTTCTTCTGCCATGTTTTATCATCCGGAGACAGTGACTGATTTGAATAATACAAAGATTGGTGGTGTGCCTGCTTTATTCAAAACCTTAACCAATGAAGCTGGACTTGATTTTTCCGTAAGTCTGGAAACTTCTCCGGGCAAAAGCTTGGCCTTTCACCTAAAAGAAAAATCAACTATCATTGCAAAATCTTGGGACTATGTGGTGATGCATGGGTATAGTACTTTGGACAAGCAAAATCCGGGTGACCCTACCGAGCTTATTACTTCTTCTAAGGAGATGGCATTGTTGCTTAGAAATAAAAATGCTGCAGTGGATATTCACCTTTTAGCAACCTGGTCTCGTGCCGACCAAACGTATCTTAAATCGGGGCATTGGTATGGTCAACCCATAGAAAACATGGCGAATGATATGCGCAAAGCCTATGATTTGGCTGCTAAAAATGCGGATATAAAAGACGTTATTCCGGTTGGAGAAGCATGGAACAGGGCAATGAAAACAGGCTTGGCTGACCCGAATCCGTATGATGGAATAGGTGCAGGGCAGTTGAACTTATGGACTTATGACAATTATCATGGAAGCTCTTATGGATATTATCTGGAGGCTTTGATGGATTTTGGAAGTGTAACAGGCTATGATCCATTGTGCTTGGGTAAAAAGGAAAGAGCGGCAATTGAACTAGGCTTTTCGGCAGAACAAGCAGTGGCATTGCAAAAAGTTGCGCATGATGAGCTAAGTGCAAGAGATGGTGTAGCACCTTTGAAGACTTTTACCGTAAAAGAGATTAATCAGTAATAAACTAATAGAAAAACAGGCAGACAGATGAAATTTATCAAACAAAGTTGTGTAGTGGTATTGGCGTTACTGGTTTTTGCTTGTGAGGATATAAAGCAAAATAAACTGATAATAGGTACTTGGGTTGGTGCAGAATGGCTGGTGGGTGGTACTCCTTCAGAATCAGACCCAAAGAATACGACCTTCGATTTTGCTAAAAATGGAGATTATGTGTACAATAATTCTGGAATTATTGAAAAAGGAACCTTCAGAGTGAGTGAAAGTAAGCTATTCACTGTTCCAGATGGTCAGCAAGAAATGGCTGTAGGAATTACTAAACTCACGGCTGATAGCCTTGTATTTCAAATGAACAGAGGAGGACAACTAGAAACACTGACGCTGATTAAGAAGAAATAAAACTTTCAGAGCAGTTTAGAAGCTGTTTGAGTTAATTATTTGATATTCCTTATGCGGTTTAATATTAACTGTAACTGCGTTAAATTTTTCGCCTTAGGCGTTGGACTATGGCTGCAAAATTTGCCTTGTTCCAATTAAATAAACACTCATAAGTAATTCTTAAC
>CANGFK010000147.1 GCA_947452925.1 Chitinophagaceae bacterium
CATCATGGTTTCCTAAGAGAAGCTGGTTGTTGATTGTTGTAAGTCCCCAAGTTTGCCCACGGGCATTATTTACCGATTCAAAATTGCCTTTACTAAAACTTAAATCTGTATTTGGTTGAACAGGGACACTAAATACACCATTGGATGTTCCTACGTATAACCGATTGTTGAACATAGTTGCAGTGTAGCCAGATGCATCTTGCAGAAAAGGATTTATTTGTTTGATGGCACTATTGTAGGTAATTAGGTCTATGCCATTATCCAGGCCTAGCCATAGATTTCCTTGCTTATCTAAGTAGATGCTAAGTACATTATTGTTTTGTAAACCATCAGTTTTTGAAAAACTCTGAATGATGTTACCGCTCAAGTCAACTACATAAACACCACTATTACTTGTTGCAAGAGCAATCCAATCATCATTTATTTTTGTTGCTGCATATACACGAGCATCTTGGAATAGTTGATTATTTGTTGAGGCAAGTTTTGTTATACCTGTTTTGGAGAGAATAAAAAGCCCGTGTTTTAATGTTGTAATCAATGCACTGTCTTTGTGAATTGGTAAAATAGCGGTTACAGGGTCGTTTATCAGGGGATCATTAATAGGAAATATGGGAGACCAAGCATCGTTTTCAAAATGTTTTAGTCCTGTTCTTAAATCGTGTGCGTATAAATTACCATTGCAAATTGTGAGGAGAGTCCATTCTGAAGTAGCGGGGTAAGTGGCTACAGATTCATTTACATATTTGAAAATTTTATTTTGTGATCGAAAGAAAATGTCTTTGTTATAAGCTATTATGTCCCAAACATCTCCAAATGATTTATCCTTAGGTAATAGAAACTGTGTTAGTGAATGATATTGAAGATGGCCATTATTTGCAGGAGAGAAATAGCCCAATTCATCTTGGCCGCCTACATATATTTTATTGTCTTGTCCTATTTCCACTGATCTAACAATTGTTCTGTTTGGAAGAGGGTAGAGGTTCCAGTTCTTGCCATCAAATGAAAGCAATCCTTCATTATTAGCAAAATAGACTATACCGTTTTTGTCTTGCTTTATGTCCCAATTTTGAAGACCTCCGCTATAGGCTTGTTTCGAATAACTTATTATATCTGGAAATCCTATTGTATTCTGACTGAATGAGCAAATGGGTAGACAAATAAGAAGTAGTATTCTTTTCATATTTCGTTCGGCAACGTTGAGGTGTAAATATATCAGATTTCAATTTGATGTAGTGCACTTTTCAATTTGATGTAGTACTATAGTAGTAGTAAAATGCCGATAATCATTAATTTTTACATCAAGACGTATTAATGATGTGAACTAAAATCATAAAGAGGGTTCTATAAACGATAGTTTTACATTTCCTTATTTTCTTTAAGTTGTTGGGGAATTTGTAGAAGATGTGCAACTTTTTCCTGTAGGGCTAACAAAAAAATTGGTACAGTTACGGTATGTTGTCAAATACAACGGCAATATTTTTTCATTTTTAATGCTTCCATCATGAACAAACTTTCTTCTGAGCAAAATCCTTTTGTCAAGAACTTCAAAATTACCTTAGTTTCTATCTGCGTATTCCTTCTTGGAAGTATAAATAGTGTAACTGCGCAAACGCTTGTTTGGCAGGATAATTTTGATTCAGCTACGTTAAATAACAACTATTGGACTTATGATTTTGGCAATGGATCTGAAAGATCTGCCGGTTGGGGATGGGGCAACTCCGAGTTGGAATATTATACAAGCCGCCCAGAAAATGTACGAATTGAAAAGGGCAATTTGGTCATAGAGGCTCGCAAAGAAAGTTTTGGAGGTAACTCTTTTACTTCCGGAAGGATAAAAACAGAGGGTAGAATTCACTTTAAATATGGCATAATAGAGGCGAGAATAAAGATGCCTAATGTAGCAAGTGGTCTATGGCCAGCACTTTGGACGCTTGGTACTGTTGGTGAAGTTTGGCCACAAGTTGGAGAAATAGATATACTTGAAATGGGTGCACAAGCGGCTTTAGCTGCTAATAAGGGAAATGAACATATTACTGGTGCTATGCATTGGAATAATGGAGGTTCGCAGGGCGATACAGTATCAAGTTATGATAATCCAACTGATTTGTCTGCTGACTACCATGTTTACAAAATGGTTTGGACAAGTAGTAATATATCAATGTATATAGACAATACCCTTTATTTTAAATTTGATATCAGCAATCCTACTGTAAACAACAGAACCGCGTTTCATACGCCGCATTACCTACTATTGAATTTAGCTATTGGCGGTAATTACCCATCCATTTTTTCTGCATCTGGAATCACTGCGCCTTTACCAGCAGATATGTTAGTGGATTATGTGAAGCTATATCAAAATCCTGGTGATTCTTTATATATAGGAACGCAACATGCGCGTTCGGGGAACTTTGGCATATATACAGAAACAATGCCACTAACGGATTCAATAACTATTGGTAATGATGCAGCTTTGAATTATTGGAATAACCTAACCAATATTGCCAGTGCTGTTCCTTATGAAGGTAAAAACGTATTGGCAGTAGAGGCAAAGGCCAATGATTGGTTTGGAATGGGTATGACAAACAGGTATATTAATCTGAGTAATTATGATACGGGTGCTCTTAAGTTTCAGTTTAAAAGTAGTTATAATGGACAATTTAAGTTTGGATTAACTACTGCATTCTGGCAAAGCTGGGTAAATTTTGCAGCGGGAGTAGAACAATATGGATTGATAAGAGATGGTAACTGGCATCAGGTATCGATTCCATTATCTGCGTTTAATAATCCTGATTCGGGAAGGAATATCGACTTGATGTCTTTACATAATGCATTTATGTTTGCGGGTGACCCAGCAACAAGTGTTGCAGACTTTTATATAGATAATATTTATTTTTCTGGAGGAAAAACGTCGGTTCCTTTGATGAATGTAGCAATTACTTCTCCAACAAATGATTCTATCATAACTTCTAAGTCCCCGATTACAATCAATACTGTAACAAGTGCAAATGTGAAGCGTGTTGCATTTTACAGTGGAAGCACCTTATTGGATTCTACATCAACAGCGCCTTTTAGTTACACTTGGAGTAATCCTACGATTGGAACAGATACGCTTGTTGCCGTGGCAACAGATAGTTTGGGTAACAAACTTAGCTCCGCACCTGTTATTATATTTGTTTCAGTTGCAGGTAATAAGGCGCCAACTGTTTCTATCACTTATCCTTCAGATACTACATTTATTACCCCTGCTACTATTGCTATAAAAGCGAATGCAGCCGATAGTGATGGCTCTATTTATAAAGTAGATTTTTATGAGGGAAGTGTCTTGTTGGGTTCTTCTTCCAAGAGTCCTTATTCTTTTATCTGGACTGGTGTTTTACCAGGTAATTACGTAATTGCTGCAAAAGCAACCGATAATGGAGGAGCTGTCACCACTTCTTCGCCTGTAAACATTATTGTAAAGAATCCAATTCTTCCAATTGTAAATATTACTTCACCTGCAAACAATAGTAGTTTTAATCCTTTAAGTTCTATTACAATTACTGCGGATGCTACAGATTCAAACAGTAGTATTTCTAAGGTAGAATTTTACAAGGATACAGTACTACTAGGAACAAGTACAAGCTCTCCTTACAGTATTACCTGGAACAACGTGAACTTTGGCACCTATTCTATCACGGCAAAAGCAATTGCTTTAGATGGTTACACAACTGTTTCATCACCAGTGATTATTAATGTATCTCCAATACCTTGTAAAGGGGTAGCACAAAATGGTGATTATAGTTATGAGGTATTTACTTATGCAGGTACAGTATATTTTAAATTCCATCCTTTAGCACCTATAGCGGGTAGTTCATCAGTTATCATGTATCTGAGAACCGGTAATGGTTCTGGCCCTTATCCTGGCTATACAATGAATGCATCTGGTAAGGATTTCATATTTAACACAAAAATTTCTGATGGAACGATTACTAGCTTTTATTTTACGTACAATGTACCATCAGGTGGAGAACGAAATTCTAGTGCTAATCCCCATTCTTATCTGACTGGTTCAACCTGTTTAGCTGGTGCACCTACGGTTTCTATCACTTCACCAACTGATGCAGCTAGCTTCACCGCACCTGCGATTATCGCTTTTGCTGCAGCGGCTTCAAGTGTTGATGATTCAATAACTAAAGTTGAATTTTATAATAATACCACCCTGATTGGAACAGATACTATCAGTCCATATAATTTTACATGGTCGGCTGTTGGAGTGGGTAGTTATTCGATAACTGCAAAAGCAACGAATGCTAGTGGGGTTTCTGCAACCTCTATTCCTGTTGCTTTAACAGTGAATGCACCAAACACAGATGGTTATTGTGGTACAGCGTTTAGTAAAGATTATGAATACAAAGCAGAAACTAGTAAGGGTATTGTAACAATCACTATGCATCCATTAAAGCCAATTGCTGGTTGTTTGTATTCGTTGGTCTATATAAGACAAGGACTAAGCGGTGGTTATGGAGGTACTGCGATGACTGCAGTTGGGTCTGATTTTATTTACACGCTTCCTATTGCAAGTAGTACCCCGATAAGCTATTATTTTACCTATCAGGTGCCTAGTGGAGGGGAGCATAATTCTAGTGGAAACCCTCATAGCTATGTTGTGGGTACAAATTGTACTGGAATTTCTGCTGCGCCGCCTGTTATAAGTATTGTTTCTCCGGTAAATAAAGCTTCTTTTACAGAGCCTGCTTCCATCTCAATAAATGTTAGCGCAGTTGATACAAATGCGAATGGCAAGATTACAGAAGTTGATATTTACAATGGGGCTTCGCTGTTAGGTAAATTAACAGATAGTCCTTATATCTTCAATTGGGCCAATGTTCCTGCTGGCAACTATACATTGTCTGCAAAGGCAATTGACAATAATGGTCTTTCTTCTATATCCTCGGTTGTGAATGTTGTAGTGAATATAGATAACAGTATGGGCTTTTGTGGTACTCAAAACAATGGAGACTTTAGCTATAGGGTGCAAAGTAGTAATGGAAAGGTGACTTATATTTTTCATCCGCTGTCACCTATTTCGGGTTGTTCTTATGTGTTTATTTATGCAAGACAAGGATTGTCTGGCGGCTATCCGGGATATGCAATGACTGCAGTTGGTCAGGACTTTACTTTTACACAAACCATTGCCAATGGCACACCAATCAGTGTTTATTTCACTTATCAGGTTCCTGCTGGTGGCGAGCGCAACACAAGTACTACACCGTTTAGTTACACTGCTGGTTCGGTATGTGCTGCACTGCCCGTTTCTCTATCAAGTTATACAGCTAATCTTCTTGCAGATGGTCATATTTCAATTTTATGGACAACAGCAAATTCAATTAATAGCAATCGGTTTGTTGTAGAAAAGAGCATTGATGGTAATACATTTACAGCTATTGCTACTGTTTTTGCAAATAGTCAGTCAATGAACAATAGTTACAGCGTAAAAGATGCACATACTGTTGCTGGGGTAAACTACTATCGCTTGAAAGAGATTGCTAATGATGGCAGTATTCAGTATTTTGCTGTGAAAGCTGTAAACAGAGCATCCAATAATGCAGGGGTTTCAGTTTATCCGAACCCATTGAATGGTTCTAGGTTTACTATTAAGTTTAATAAACCTCTTATTGGGCAACATGATGTTCAATTGGTGAATGTTACAGGTACTATTTTATTCAATGGAAGCTACAATGTGTATGATAACTCAATAGAAATAAATCTCTTGACTAAGCCTGTTTCTGGAATTTATTTATTGAAGATAAAGGGCTACGACCCAATAAAGGTGATGGTTAAATAGTATTTTTATTTGGTTTACTGATTGAAAGGCTGCCCGTGAGGGTAGCCTTTCTTTTTTGGTAACATCACAAGAGCAAATTGTATCTCTTAAAAATATATAAGGCTGGATTGCTTCATTTCGAGACCTCTTTTTATCGGTTTCAAGGCATGCGATGCTGTACAAGTTATTCTTTAAATACCGCAATGTGATAATGGAGACCTGCAGACAGCCAGAAATAGACGAGTAAGCCTCATTTTCAGGTGATAGTTGGCGGAAGAAAAGTTGATGTAGTGCTATTGTAGTACCGGTTTTTAACTATTAATACCCATTTCCGAAACTTTTTGATGTATTAATGATGTAATTGGTTTCTTTTCTGTGTGGTTTATTGGGTACATTTTTACAGCGTCAAAAAAGTATACATATTTATTTTGACGAAAAACGATAAAATGCTTGCTGTTTATCTCTTCTGATAATTAGCGGTAATTAAAACACAATTTACTTTAATTAAACAAAGAAAAGAAATGAAAAGAATCTTTCTGCTTGTCTTTCTTGCCCTATCCATGTTAAGGGCAATGGCTCAACCCACCACGGCGGCTCCCACGCCTACAGCTAGTTCGGGAGATGTATTATCGCTTTTCAGCGATGCCTACACCAATTATTCAAGTATTACCTGGCACCCAGGTTGGGGACAATCTACACAGTATGCTACTCCAACTATTGGGGGGGCGAGTACGATTGCGTACACCGTTTTTAATTACGAAGGAATTGAATTTTCTAGCGCTGTAAATGCATCTTCCTACAGTAATTTGCATGTGGATGTATGGACAAGCGACTGCACCACATTTGATGTGTATCTGATTAATACGTCTCCAAGTACTGTAGAACAGAAATACTCTATCACACCAACGGCATCTGGCTGGACTAGTGTAGATATCCCCTTAACCAACTATACAAGTATAGCTTTAGGCAGGATTAATCAGATTAAATTGCAAAGTACTCCTTTTGGTTATCCTACAGGTACGACTTCTGTTTACTTACAGAACTTTTATTTCTGGAAGTCTGCCAATGTTCCTACCCTAACTAGCTTTTCGGTAGCAGATCATTATTTAGGAGATGCTGCTTTTACCCTTACAGCTCCAACAAGTAATAGCAATGGTGCCTTTACTTACACTAGCAGCAATACCAGTGTAGCTACAATTGTTGATAATGTTGTTACAATTGTTGGTGTTGGAACCACTACCATCACTGCGCATCAAGCTGCTGATGGAGCTTATGACGCGGGTAGTGTATCGGATAATATGACAGTATCTTATGCTCCACCAAGTACTGCTGCCCCTACTCCAACTGCTGCTTCGCCTTATGTTATCTCTCTTTATGGAGGAACTTATACTAATATAACTGGTGTAAACTGGCGTCCGGACTGGGGTCAAGCTACCGCTGCTTCATACGCACAAATAGCAAGTACGCCCACTATTACTTATTCTGCATTAACCTATGAGGGTGTACAGTTATCGACTGACTTAGATGTGTCGCAAATGGATTCTGTTCATTTGGATATCTGGTCTCCTGATGTAACATCACTTGCTTTTGGTTTAATTAAAACTACTGGAGGAACAGTAAGAATGGATAAAACCATTTCTCTTACTACGGGAAGCTGGAATTCTATCAGTATTCCATTGACTTATTTCAATACAATTGATTTGAGTAAGATTGGCCAAATGATATTCGTAGCAAATACGCCTTCTTCAGGTGGTGTTATTTATTTGCAGAACATTTATTTTGTTAACGCAGTGGGTAAGGCTACTATTACTGGCTTTAGTATACCTGCCCAAACAATTGGCGTAAATTCTACGTATACCATTACAGACCCAACAACTAACAGTACGGGTGCATTTACGTACAGTAGCAGCAATACTTCTGTAGCTACGGTCAGTGGAAATGTGGTTACGATTGTAGGTGCTGGTACTTCTACTATTACAGCAACACAAGCTGCAGATGAAAACTATTCGCTTACAACAATTACCACAGTTTTTACTGTAAACTATCCTAGTCCATCTACTGCAGCAGCTGTTCCAACAGTTGCCTCTCCG
>CANGFK010000148.1 GCA_947452925.1 Chitinophagaceae bacterium
AATTGACTCATGACATACACATTGGGCACCATCACCCAATCGTAAGCATCTATAAACAATTCCATAAACCAACAATAGACTTCATTGGGGTCAAACTCGCACAATAACATAAAATTGCCCAACACCATCAAACGTTCTATGTGGTGACAATAGCCTGTTTCTAAAACCTTTTTGATAGTAGCATCAATAGGTGCAATCCCTGTAGTACCATTCCAGAACGATGGGGGTATCTTTCGGGTAAATTTCCAATAGTTCTTTGTCCGCTCCTCAGTGCCTTTCAATTGATAGACAGCCCTAATAAACTCTCGCCATCCAATAATCTGTCTGATAAACCCTTCTTGTGAATTTAATGGAATGTCATTTTCATTTCCAAAGCGCAGTGTTTCCTCAATTACAAATTTAGGCGTTAATAAACCCACATTCAGCATAGGTGTCAACACGCTGTGGTGCAGAATGTGTTCATTGGTAACAATAGCGTCTTCATAAGCCCCAAAGGATAAGAACCTTTCTGCAAAGAATTCTTTCAACCAGGCTTTGCTTTCATCAAAGGTGGTTGGGTAAATGAATTGAGCATTCAGTTGACCATAGTTATCGCCAAAATGTTGTTGCGTATATTCAATAGCTTCCGTGTAAAACAAATTTTGGTGTAGGAAATTAACTGTTGGCGGTAGTTTATCTTTCGGATATTTCAACCGGTTCTCATCATCATAAGTCCATTTTCCTCCGAGGGGTTGTTGGAAATCATCCATCAATATATTTCTTTTTAACCGTTGATTCTTATAAAAATCAGTTTGAAACATTCGCTTCTTGTCTTTAAAGTAGGCATCAATTTCTGCCGATGTATTTATAAAAAGTGCTGTAGTATGTCTATTTGTTTGAATATTACATAGCGCAGCTGCTTTAGCAATCCTTTTTTCCAACCACTCATCTGTTGTATCTATGTATTGTAATGAATTGATACCACTTGCTTTCAACTGAGGAATCAGTTTTCTACTATCAGCCAACTCATTATGAGCATCAATGTAAACAACTTTAATCCCTTTCGACTTCAGCTGATTTTCATAGAACTTCATACTCGCCCTATGGAATGCAATTTTCTGTTTATGAAAGTTATATTGTCTGAAATAAAGCCATTCCTCCACCAAATAAATGGTTGCACAGTTTGTAACCAGTGGATTTTGTTCAAACAGTTGATGCGGGAAGATGACTCCAGTTGCACTCATAGCTTCTATATATTATTTGTATGTCTTTTTCAGGTTTAGTTTATTCCAATAAGCAAAGAAAGAGGGATAATAGCCAGATACACCTGTCGAAATCCAATCTCTTGCTTCTTCTGTTCCAGCATAACCAACATTCAGCGGATGTTCTTTATAATAAATATTGTCTAGCTTATGTTCCGCTGCCAACGATGAAAAAGACCCGACATAAACCTGAATAGTGGGGATATTTTTACGCAATGCCAACATAAAATCAATACACTTATCGCTGACAGGATAAGTGGAGAAAAAAGAAGGTTCTATTAATAAAATCCTATTGCCAAGTTCATCCTTATGCCACAAAGGATCTAAGTTGTAATAGTTATAAATGAAAGTGGGCAACTGATTATCCACTTGTAAAACATCAGACTGAGGAAGGTTTGTTGAAGCATCAAATGGTTGTATAGCCAACAATTCATCAGGAATCTCCATCGTAGCAAGCTCTTCGTAAGATTTATCCAGGAAAGTATTTGATTGATTTGTGTTGGTAAACTTATTTATGTTCTCCTGATTGGCATAATACTTTTTACCACTGTTAGCACCACAAACCCATTGCCAGCTACAAACATTACTAGCCCAATCGCCATCTAACAGGTGAAAGTACATCCATTTTGCAGGTGTTTGCCAATGCAATTGGGCAATGTTGCAAACCAAAGAAGCGGTGTACATCCTACAATGGTTGTGCATATAACCACTTTCATACAAAAGCTTAATGGCCCTGTCAATACCTTCAATTCCTGTTGATGCATTTAATATTGAAGAAGAAATCTCATAACTAGAAACTGGGGTTTGCTCTTGTTTTATAGCATTATTCAGGTCTTTTACCTGAGCTACGCGTTGAAAATAATCACGCCAGCATAGTTCTTTTACAAACGATTCTATCTGCCCCACCTTATATTCTTTACTTAACACATGTTCTAGCACCTGCCTCGTACTGATAACCCCTCTGGAAATGTAGGGCGACAAATAGGTGACAGCCCCGTGAACATAGTTTCGTGTTTTTGCATAAGCCACCGGGTCTATTGAGTCTAGCTTGTCAATAATTGCTGTATAATCCGTTTCAAAGTTCAATTCCATCTCGTTCTGCAAGTTTATGGGGTAACCAGTTCATCTGAATAGTGATTTAACAAGAATCAAATTCAAAAGTTTATCCCTACAGAAACAGGATGAGTAGAAAGCTATCTTATAAAGTCGCACGCGAGTGGCGCACCAACCCTTGTAGATTGTAGAGAGTTTGACATGGAATAGCACGGATGTTTTGTAAATAGTTTTTGGGTTCTATCTATTCTAGGTTTAGTAACAGCATGTCCATGACAGAGTGCACTAGACCCAGACATTCATGGTCTAGCTGGACAACGCATACAGCGATGGTTTTACCTAAACAGTTGCAAACAATCTTAGCGAATGAACGCGTGAAACACGCGCACTAGCCCTAGTAGATAGTAGCGAGTGACGTGGACTAGCTGAGCAAATACTCCTGTTAGCTGTGGTTTTTCTTCTGTTCATTCGTTAATTCAATTGTCAGTTCTACTAAACTTTGAAGTCCAATAGCTCCTTCGGTCAGTGGTTTGTTACCAAAATTGTCTAAGAACAAATTGATTTCTTCAAATTTGGGTTCAATAGCTCTTATTAAGTGCTTGCGTTGCTTTGCTGTTAGTCTTTCAATTAATTCATCTCTTTCAAAGTCGTCAGTAACAGCCAAGCTCTCAAATTTTACGAGTATTTTACGAAGTTCACTTGGCAAGTCAGAATAGTCTGTCCTTGCAGCTTTGTTTGGAAAATTGTGTTCTATTATTGTTTTAAGTTTTTTACAAGCTTCGATTTCAAGTAATAATAGTCTGTCGTGCTTCAAAGTAAGCTGTAATGAATTTCCATAAACTGTTAACCCTTCTTTATTGTCAAATTGGAAGGACTTCAAATCATTGTTCAACAATTCAACACAAACCTGAATTTGGTCGTCCTTTGATTTGTCTGTAAAAACAGTCCCTATTCCGATTATAGTTTTTAGACTTCTGTTGGCTAAGCAGACTTTGTCAGGAAAGTTTATGGAGAAAAGCAAAGAAGTTGTCAAAGGTGTTTCCAACTTAACCGTGTCAGTAAAAACCCAAATTTTAAATCTGTTTTCTTGGTCGTCTTTGAATTTGAAAAGTCGAGTTGCGATGTCATTCAGATTAGGGTCAAAGAAATTTACTTCCTGACTTGTCGGTCGGAATATTCTCACCTTGTTTCTTATGTCTTGAATTGTCGTCATAAAGTTACAGCCAACTCTTACATTGACGCTACTGGTAACAAAAAGCTTAATTTACAAATTATCCTTCAAACCCTTTACCCGCATCATTTCTATAGCGAATATAGGGTTTTATTCGGGTGCGTATACTCTGTATTGTTGGCATACGTACATTTTGTATTGTTTGTGCTTGCACTGTCATTTCTTATCGTTCTTCTTTCTTAATAGCTTATCTACTGGGCTTAGGTCTTGCGCATCAATCCCTTCATGTGCTTGCCGTGACCCAAACAGTTCCTCACATACTTTATCCCATTTCCAAAGAAACAATAAATTAATCAATAACTTACACAAAAACATAAAACCCCGTAGAAATACGGGGAAAACAATAGACGCTACAAATGAATGAGCACCTAAAAGGTCTTTAAACACGCTATTTATCACTTAAGAACACATAGAGTAAAACCACCAGATACGGTAGTAAGTTTACTAGCGTATAGAAACACGTGTCGGAACAGGGTATTTAGTTTACTAGCGGGTATCTACACGTATCGGAACGCGGTAGTCAATTTACTAGCGGGCATCTACACGTATCAGAAGCCGGTAGTCAATTTACTGGCGGGCATCTACACGTGTCGGAACGCGGTAGTCAATTTACTAGCGGGCATCTACACGTGTAGGAACATGGTAGTAAACTCGAGATACCCTTCCGATGGATTTTTCTATGTGCTAGTAACTATTTTTGGTAGTGATTTAGAATGTATGCTGCGTTAAAATTCCCCTTCGGGGTATATATAATCTGCCACAGATACACTGAAAAATAAAAGAGAGAAAAGCAACAGACGCTTCTTTTCTCTGTATTTTCTGTGACTAGTGGCAAAATTTCTTATTTAACTCAGCATGAAGTGAAGCTGTTTATAGCCACATTCCTGCTCTGGCACGCAGGGAACAATGCCGTTTGTGGGGTGTGCGCTACGTGAGTACAGGTGTATTGTCGGTAGTTACTGGTACTACAAAAGATGAATTGGGAGTGGCAGTTGCTGGTGTAAAAGTGCGCATCATTGGCTCTAGCATCAGTACCATATCAGATGCATTGGGCAACTTCTCCCTCAACACCTACCTATATGGTGACCTGGAGATTGAAGCAACCCACATCAACTACGAAAAGACAATTACCGACTTTGTAAAAGAAGATGGCGTGGCAATGGCAGTTGCTGTGGTGATGGTACATCTTTAGTGGTTAGTTGTTAGTGATTAATGGTTAGTGATTAATAAGGCATAAGTCGTAATAAGAAAGCCCTTGAAGCGTAAATGCTTCAAGGGCTTTCTTATTTATAGCATTTTAAAACAAGGCAATAAAGTTGTTTGGGTTGATTCATTAGGTGACTTCATAAAGAACAAGACCGCTGAACCCTATAATGAGAAAGGGTTTCAGCGTATTTGCTGAAACCCTTTCTTTGTGATCCCGTTGGGACTCGAACCCAAGACCCCATCATTAAAAGTGATGTGCTCTACCAACTGAGCTACGAGATCTTCACCCTTTTTTGAAACTTAAAAGGCAACCCTTTCTCGTTTTGGGAGTGCAAAAATAGGGGAATGAAACTTACTGGCAAATTTTTATTTTTCAAATTACAAAGTTTTCATTTTCAGCGCTATTTTACCTTTCTTACTATACGCAGAAAGTTACAGACCTGATTACTGTTCATTAATCGAGCAGACGTTTATCTCTGTAACTGTGTTGAACATTTGCTGTTGCTAGTTGAACTTAGGCCAGCAAATGGAGTATGGTAAAGACAAATAAAGATACCTGACTAATTCTAGAAAATTAACTCACTTAGCTTCTTACATTTGCACGATAATTTTATAAAGCGTATGTCTTTCTTCAAGAATAAAGTAGTAGTAGTAACAGGTGGCAGTGATGGTATTGGTAAAGCTTTGGTAGATGCTTTTTTGATGCAGGGGGCTAAAGTAGCAACCTGTGGTAGAAATTATGACAAGCTCTATCAGATACAATCTGCTTATGCTGGCAAACCACTTCTTATTCATACAGCGGACGTGGGCAAAGAACAAGACTGCGAAAGTTTTATAAGTGCAGTACTAAAAAGCTTTGGGCAGATTGATATCCTCATCAACAACGCTGGCATCTCAATGCGTGCATTATTTGCAGATGTAGAACTAGACGCCCTTCGCAAAGTAATGGACGTAAACTTCTGGGGTGGCGTTTACTGTACCAAATTCGCTTTGCCTAGTATCATCAGTTCCAAAGGGTCTATTGTGGGCATTTCTTCTGTTGCAGGGTTTAGAGGATTACCTGGAAGAAGCGGTTATTCTGCAAGCAAGTTTGCCTTGAATGGATGGATGGAATCATTACGTACTGAGCTTCTGGATAGTGGTGTAAACGTATTGTGGGTAAGCCCGGGTTTTACAGAGTCTAACATTCGCAATGCTGCACTAGATAGTAAAGGGCGTGCACTCGGCGAAACAACAATGGATGAGAAAGCAATGATGAGTAGTGCCGAATGCGCCCAACACATCATGAACGCTATTGAAAAAAGAAAACGTACTATCGTTCTGACCTTTACAGGAAAAGAGACCGTATTGCTGAATAAATTTTTCCCTGCATTAGCAGATAAACTCGTGAGAAACTTCTTTTACAAGAAAGGAGTATTGGTTAAGTAATTCAATCGTTTCAACCCTTTAAATGGCAATCATAACTCTTTCGACTGATGTGGGACAGCAAGACTATCTTGTTGGTGCTATAAAGGGGCAGCTATTATCTCAAGATGAAAGGCATAATGTGGCTGACATCACCCATTATCTTTCCAACACCAATTACCCTCAAGCGGCATACATCTGCTCAAACTCATTTAAGTATTATCCCGCTGGTACTTTTCATATTGTAATCCTCAATTTCTTCGACACGACAATCAATCATGTATTGGTTGCAAAACACAATGACCAATATATCATATGCCCCGATAATGGCATCCTTACACTCATTATTGGAGAGAAGCCAAAAGAGGTAATAAAATTAGGCTTACAGGAGGAACACAATCTATTGGGAAGGACAAACATTATTGCAAAAGCCATTACTTATATATCCAAAAACACTAACTTCTTCAAGCCTTCAGAGGCAAGCACGGTATCTATAGTAGAGAAATATCCACTAAAACCTTCAATTGGAGCAGACTGGATGGAAGGGCAGGTGTTGTTTATTGATAATTTTGAGAATGTAATCATCAACATTACGAAAGCTGAGTTTGAGGAACAACGAAAAGAACGCTCATTCATCATTCTTGTATCTCGTAATGAAGAGATTACGACCATCAGTAATAACTACGCAGATATTTCGGAAGGGGATAAATTAGCCTGGTTTAATTCTGCGGGCTATCTGGAGATTGCGATGAACAAGGGGCGCATAGCTAGTCTGTTTGGATTGCAAGGCTACAATGAAAGCCTTGCAAAAACGGGAACAGTCACTCAAAATAAGTGGTTTTACGATACCGTAAAGATATTCTTCATCTAAGAAATGAGTTCTAGCAACCAGCTAGTTTAATTCTCTTATTGCGTGTTACTCTTGAAATCTCCTCGCTTCCAGGATTTTATGAAGTCAGCCCATGCAAGGGGATTGAAAATATTCATTGGAGGCAACTGACCTGAATAATAATATTTGGCAGCACGTTGTTTCAACTGATAATTTACAGCTTCTCTACCATCCATCGGCAGCGTTGCCAACATCAGTCTTCTGGAAGCTTCATCCGTGTTTTTGCGTGCAATTTCATAGTTATCATCCGGTATAACATCATTCACAAAGTCTCTTTCAAATTGCTCCCTTGTTGGTCTCGGTCTAAGGATAGTAGCAGGAAGATATGCTGTATCACTTATCAATAATTGTATAACGCTGTATTGATTATCGGTCAGGTTTCGAGGAATATCAATGGTTTTATTTTTAAATCCAATAGATGAGAAGGTTATTTTATCACCTTTCAACACTGCAATCGAAAAGACCCCATCACTATTGGTGATAGTCCCCCTACCCTTTCCGGTTACAATTACACTTGCAGCAGGAATACCACGTAAACTATCTGCAGTCATCACAATACCGAATAACTGTATAACGGAATCCTTTGGAAAGCTTACGGGTGTTTGCGCCTTCACTTGTACAGCTAGACCAAACACCAACAAAGGAAAGAATAAGAATACGTTTTTTTTCATTCAAAATTTATTAAAACTGTTGGTTAAAGTTATCTAAATAGAATAATAAATAAGACTTCTGTTATAATTATCAACAAAGTAAAGTGGTGACTGGTTATTTTTACAGCCAATATTTTTTTTTAACAAAAACTTCGTGATGACAGAGGCAGACATTTTAAAGGCGTTAAGTAATGTGCAAGAGCCTGATCTGGGCA